>JBBQLF010000075.1:0-11935 GCA_038327695.1 Bryobacterales bacterium | reverse complement strand
GCGATGCTGAATTCGGTGACGGGAGCGCACATGCAACGCACGAGGAAACGATTGGCCCCGTCGATTGCCGCCGCGATCACCCTGTTGTGTCCGCTGCTCATGCGAGCGGAGACGGGCGCGGAGGCATGGCTCCGCTACGCGCCGATCAACAGTCCAACGGTGCGGCTCCGCTACGCGCCGATCAACAGTCCAGCGGTGCGGCTCCGTTACGCGTCGATCAACAGTCCAGCGGTGCGGCTCCGTTACGCGCCGATCAACAGTCCAGCGGTGCGGCTCCGCTACGCGAACCTGCCGGCTGTGGTGGTAGTTCCCGGTGACGGGCCGGCGCTTCAACCGGCACGCGCAGAACTGCTCGCCGGGATGCGGGGCATGCTGGGCAGGGTGGCCCGCGTCGAAGACTCGGTGGGCCAGGAGAGCGCCATCATTGCCGGAACCGAAGCGACCGTGCGTAAGCTCTGTCCCTCCGCCGTTCTGCCATCCGGCGTGAGAGCCGATGGGTACAGGTTGAAGGCGGTGACGGCGGGCGGCGCCCGGCACCTGCTGATCGTTGGATCCAATGAGCGCGGCGTCCTGTATGGCGTCTTCGGTCTGTTGCGGAAGATCGCTCTGGGGCAACCGCTGGCAGAGGTGAATGAGAAGCAGGAACCGTATGGTGTGCCTGGGGAGCGGCGCACGGACGTGCACGGCTTCGGTGCGCCATCAGGGGGAGGCGGGCTGGTATGCCGTCGATGTGCAGTACTTTGACCAGATGAACGGGGCCCCGGTCTACAGAGTCCTGGTGGGGAGTCAAGTGGTGGACGAGTGGTCCGCGACAGACACCATCCCGGCGCGTAAGCCGGACGGCCACTCCTCCATGCGCCGCAGAGTGGGTTTGTTGGCGCTGCGTCCGGGCGATGAGATCCGGATCGAGGGACGGCCTGACAAAGGAGAGGCGGCGCCATTGGATTACATTGAGATTCGGAAGGAACGGCCATGAGAGCGGAGCAGTGGAAGGCGTTGAAGGCGGTGGCCAAGGGTGGAGCGTATACGCAGACGCCGGTGGCCGCAATTGTGGACAGTCCGTGGATCCCGGGTTACGTGGGCATCAGCCACCTGGAGTATTTCTGCAATCCGGAGGCTTGGTTCCAGGCCAATCTGAAGGTGATGCGTGACTTCCCTGAGATTGCCATGCTGCCCTCCTGGTGGGTGGAGTACGGCATGGCGATCGAGCCATCGGCGCTGGGCAACCGGATCCACTTTCAGGCCGATCGGCCGCCGGAGCAGTCTCCAACCCTGATGCGGCTGGCCGACGTGAGCGCGATGAAGCCGGTGGACTGCGAGACGGACGGCATGATGCCATTCGCGCTGCACCATTACCGGCAATACAAACAGCGGATCTTCGACGAGGGCTACACAATCCCGATGGTGGCGGCACGCGGGCCACTGTGCCTGGCCAGTTTCCTGCGCGGCGTGAACCAGTTGATGCTGGACATCACAGATGAGCCAGAGGGCGTGCACGAGCTATTCCGGCTGACGACACGGACCGTGATCGACTGGCTGAAGGCACAGGCAGCCGCGATCGGCGATTCGGTGGAAGGGATTCTGGTGTTGGACGATATCGTTGGTTTCCTGTCGCGCCGGCTCTACATGGAGTTCGCGCATCCCTACCTGAAGCAGATCTGCGACGCGTTTCCCGCCGGCTGGGTAAAGATCTACCATAACGACGCCAACGCCCGCCCGATGCTGACCGAACTGGCAGGAACCGGCTTTGACGTCCTGAACTGGAGCCACAACATCAGTGTGCGCGAGGCGCGAGAGAAGACCGGCGGGCGGATGTGCCTGCTCGGAAACGTGCCACCGCTGGACATTGGCGTGCGGGGGACTACGGAGATGGTCCGGAACGCGGCGATGGACGTCCTCAATCAGAGCGAAGGGCGCGGACTGATCCTCTCAATGGGCGGCGGCGTCAGTATGGAAACGCCGGGGGAGAACCTGCACGAACTGGCGGCAGCGGCGAAGGCGTGGCGGGCAAACCCGGGTCCCGGTTGTTAGGATGAAAGAGCATGATCATGAACCTGCGCCAATTTGAAGTGACCGACCCGTTTGGCCGTACCTGGCAGGTGGAGTTTCGCTGGCACCAGAACGCGATCTCGATCCGGCATTGCGACGCGGTGGACTGCAAGTACTACCTCACCAGCGGTGACGAACGGCGTGAGATGGTTGTGGCTCTGATGCACGCGGACCTGGTGGCTGTCGCGAGCGAGCAAGGCCGGGAATTGACGGACCCATGGTGCATGGGCTTGGCGGCCCTGCATCTGCGGCACATGATCTCCACCTGGGAAGACATGGAGGGTCTGATTGCCACCGTCAGCGCGGCCGCGCTGGCGCTTTATTCAAGCGGCCTGGAAGCATCGGCCCGGCAGGAACGCGAACGCGCGGCTCTGACCCGCTAAACAGACCGTTGCAAACCGCCCCCATCATTGGCGACAATTCTGACTGAACGTTTCCATCTCAGCCACGATTTTGAGGTGACTCAACCATGATTGAATGTCCTGAATGCAGTTCCGATATCGACGTTGAAGAGGATGAACTGGACGAGGGTGAAAGCATCCTCTGCGAGGAGTGTGGGCGGAACTTCACCGTCACGTCGGTAGATCCTCTCGAACTGGTGGAGGACGAAAGCACTTCCGACGATGAGGACGACCTCGACGACGAGATCGACGAGGACGACGAAGACGAGGAAGACGACGAAGATGAGGAAGAAGAAGAAGAGGATGAATGGCGCTAGACTGGCCCTGGTCCTTGCTGTCTTCGCTCTGTGGGCTGCGGCTGGAGACCAAAAAGCACGGCTGCCCGAGCCTTCGATCATAGCGGGCACCGTGTTTCGTGACCCCGGCTTTGCTCTAGCCGACGCTGAAGTTACGCTGACGGTGAAGGCGCCGCCGGAAGGTGCGAAAGTACCCAAGATCCAGAAGACCACCTCCAATTTCCGGGGCGAATACAGTTTTCGCGTACCGGCGGCCAAGGCGGCGTACGTCATTAGTGTAAAGGCGGCAGGGCTGATGCCCGAGGAAAAGCCTGCCGTGCTTGGCGGCGAACCGGAACGTCTTGAAATCTATCTGACACTGAAGCCCGAAGCTCCCAAAGGCAAATAACCATGGCACGCCGATTGATTTTGCTCCTGACCCTGACCGCAGCAATGCTGACGGCCTTCCAATGGACCAACCAGAAGAAGGATAAGGCCCGCGACCCGAACATCCGCAACGTCCAGGGGGTGGTCACTCTGCCCGACGGCACCCCGGTGGACGGGGCGGTGGTGCAGTTGAAGAACCTGAAGACTCTTCAGGTCCGCTCCTTCATCACATTAGAGAAGGGCGCCTACCAGTTTCAGAATCTGCCGGTCTCGATCGACTTCGAACTGCGGGCCGATTACAAGCAGTTTGCCAGCCAGACTCGCAGTCTGACGGTATTCGACAAGCGCCTGGACGCGATCGTAAACCTGAAGTTGGAACCGAAAAAGGCCGAGGAGCAGAAATAGTGCTTTTGCCGGTGCTGCTGCTTGGTGTGGCGCTGCCGCCGGTGCTACGGCTGAGCGGGCCGGATGGTACGCCGGTCCGCTTCGAAACCGCCGGCCAGGTGACGGCGGTGTTTTTCATCTCCACCATCTGCCCGATCGGCAACGACTACAACGACAGGTTTAGCGCGCTGTATCGCGACTACCATGCCCGCGGCGTTCAGTTGCTCTTCGTCAATTCCAATAGCAATGAGCCGCCGGAGATGGTGGCCAAGCACGCCAGGGAGGTTGCGTTTCCGTTCCCGGTCTACAAGGATGAGCGGGCGGCGGTGGCGGACGCGCTGGCGGCCGAATCGACGCCGCTGGTGGTGATTCTCGGGCGGGACGGCAAAGTGGGCTACCGCGGGGCGCTGGACGACGCGCGCAATCCCGCGCGGGTGACGAAGCGTTACGCCAGAGACGCCCTGGATGCGGCGCTCGCCGGGCGGCCGGCGCCCGTGGCGGAGACCAAGTCGTTTGGTTGTGTCATCAAGAGACCAAGGAAAACATCGTGAAACGCACTCTCGCTCTGCTCGCTCTGCTATGCGGCGCACTCACAGCCGCCGACCTGAAACCCGTGGACGAGGCTGGGTACACGAAGCTCATCGCCGCCGCCAAGGGCCAGGTGGTGCTGGTCAATTTCTGGGCGACCTACTGTGTGCCGTGCCGCAAGGAGATGCCACAAATGGTCGCGCTGGCGGCGAAACTGCGGGCGCAAGGGCTTCAGTTTGTGACGATTTCGGCGGACGAGCCGGAACAGGTTAAGGATGCCGCCGCGTTTCTTGATAAGGTACAGGCCCCGGCACCCGTGTACGTACGCAAGGCCAAGGACGACGACAAGTTCGTGGCAGCCATCGATTCCAAATGGTCTGGCGCGCTGCCCGCCTCCTTCCTTTATGACAGAACGGGGAAGAAAGTGCGGGCGTTCTTTGGTGAAGTGAAGATGGCGGAGTTGGAAGCGGCGATCAAGAAACTGCTGTAGGCAGGCTACTCGCCGCGCGTCAGATCGGCGTAGCTTTCGCGAACCCGCACGGTGCGCCACATGGCGCCTTCTACAAGGATTTCCGCTGGTCTGGGCCGGGCGTTGTAGTTAGATGCCATGACGAATCCGTAGGCCCCCGCGGTCATGACCGCTACCATGTCGCCGGGCAGCACGTTGGCCACGGTGCGGTCAATGGCGAGAAAATCACCGCTCTCGCACACCGGGCCGACCACATCTGCTTTCACCGTACCGAACTTGCACTGCCGCAGCGGCAGGATCTCATGATGGGCATCATAGAGCGCCGGCCGGATCAGCTCCGTCATGGACGCGTCGATGATGACAAACTCCTTCCCGCCGTTCGTCTTGCGGTACAGGACGCGAGACAGCAGAACGCCCGCCTCGGCCACAATGGAGCGCCCCGGTTCAAACAGAAGATGGAGACCGGTGCCGGCAACCAGGGAGCGGACCTCCGCCAGAAACGTGGCGATGCCGGGTTCCGGATCACCGGGCTGGTAGGGCACGCCGAGGCCACCCCCCAGATCGAGTTCCTTGATTCCGATGCCCTGGGCACGCAGTCTCTCGATCAACGCCAGCAGTTTGCGGGCGGCCTCAACCAGCGGCGCGGCGTCCAGCAGTTGTGAGCCGATGTGACAACTGACGCCGTCCATAGAAATGCCGGGCAGGGCGGCGGCCCGCAGGTACACGGCTTCGACCTCGGCAATATCAATGCCGAACTTATGCTCCTTCAGCCCAGTGGAGATGTAGGGGTGGGTGGCCGCATCCACGTCGGGATTCACGCGGATGGCGATGGAAGCGGTCTTGCCGAGGCGCGAGGCGAGCGAACTGATGAGGGCGATCTCGGCTTCACTTTCGCAATTGAAGTTGCGGATACCCTGCTCCAGGGCATAATCGATCTCCGCGCGTGACTTGCCCACGCCGGAAAACACAACGGACGCCGGATCTCCTCCGGCCTGAATCACGCGGTGCAGTTCACCGCCGGAGACGATGTCGAAGCCGGCCCCGGCCTGTGCCAGCAGGCGCAGAATGCTGAGATTCGAGTTGGCTTTGACGGCATAGCAGACGCGGTGGGCCGTACCGGCCAGACCGTCGTCGTAGGCTCGATAGCGCGACAGGATGGCGCCGGCCGAGTAGACGTAGCACGGCGTGCCGGCGCGCTCGGCGAGACCGGACAGCTCCACGTCCTCGCAATAGAGGACGCCGTCGCGGTATTCAAACGGATTCATCATTCTGTCCTGGGGCTCTCAATTCACTTTCAGCACGATGACGCTTTGATCGTCATGGACGGGGGTGGTCTCGCGGTAGCGTTCGACGTCTTCGAGCAACTGATCCGCAATCTGCTGGGCGGGCAGGCCGGAACTGGCTTCCAGGAAACGCCGCAACTGGCGCTTGCCGTATTCCTCGCCTGCCGGATTCATCTGATCCTGCACGCCATCGCTAAACAGCACCACCACATCGTCGGGCTCAGCGGCGAAGACCGTCTCATCGTATTCGATGTTCTCCAGCAGGCCTACCGGGACGCCCGAAGCCTGGGGTTGCAGGATCTCTCCGCGCCGGCAAACCAGGGGCGTCGTGGAGCCGGCGTTGGCCATGAGGAATTGGCGTTCGCTGGCCTGCCAGAGCATCACCAGCAGCGTCACATAGCGCGCCGGCACCTGGCGCTCCATGAGCTTCTCGTTGAGCGAGCGGAGGAGCTGGGCGGGGCTGCGGCGCCGCGGCGCGGCGGCGCGGAGGAGCCCGCTGAAGAGGGCGCCGTACAGTGCGGCGGCGGCGCCCTTGCCGCTGGAGTCTCCGAAGGCGAGCATGGCGTGCTCGTCATCGTATTCAAAGAAATCGAAGAGATCGCCGCTGACCAGGCGGGCGGCCTTCATCTTGATGCCGACGTCGAGGCCCTCCAGTGGCGGGGCCTCTTGTGGCATCAGGATGGATTGCAGCTGACTGGCCGCTTCGAGGTCCGCCTGAATCGCCTTTTCGCGGTGCTCCAATTCCTGATAAAGACGCGCGTTTTCCATTGCCGTGGCGATGGAAGGGGCGATGAGGGAGAGCGTACGGACGTGGTCTTCGGTGAAGTAGCCGACCCGCTCACTCTCCAGATCCATGACGCCGATGACGCCGCCCTTGGCGATCAGCGGCACCGCCACCTCACTGCGAATTCCGGGATGGGATTCGATGTAGCGCGGGTCGGCGGCGGTGTCGCGGGCCAGTACAGGCTTGCGCGTGAGGGCTGCGGCCCCCGTTAGGCCCTGGCCCATCGGCAGGCTTTCCAGCTGCACCTTCTCATCGAAGCGGCGGCTGAACACGCTGCGCAGATGGCGGCCTTGCTCATCAAGCCGCAGCACGATAAAGGCATCGTAGTTGATGAGCTTGTGGACGCTGTGGGCGACCTTTTCCAGCAGTTCGTCCAGCTTCAGGATGGAGGAAAACTCCTGCGCCATGCTGCCGAGCGTGCGCTGTGTCTTGCTCTGGCGTTGGACGCGGCGGTGGAGGCGGGCGTTCTCGATGGCGGCGCCGACCCGGGCCGCAATCAGTTGCAGCAGGGCGCGATCCTGCGCCGTGAACGCATTGGTGGCGGTGGATTGGAGATCGAGGACGCCAACCAGTTTCTGGCGAGCCAGCATGGGCACGGCCAACTCGCTCTGGACGGCATCGAGAGCATTGAGATAACGCGGGTCTTCCACCACATTGCCAACCATCACGGGCTGACGCGTGGCGGCGGCGGCGCCGGTGATGCCCTCATTCATCTTCACGATGAGATTCTGGACGATCTCCTGGCGGTGCCCCAGCGCGTAGCGAATGCGCATCCCCTTGCGCGCCTCGCTGTAGAGGAGAATGGCGAAAAGGTCATGGGGAATGACCTGACGAATGACGGTAGCGACGTTTTCCAGCAGGCGGTCCAGATCGAGGGTTTCTGTGGTGACGGCCGACACTTCCAGCAGGAAGTCGAGCAGTTCGGCCCGCTCCCGGAAGCGGACCCGGGTCTTACGTTGGACGGCCATGATCTAGCGCGAGGCCGCCTCGACGATCTTGACGCTGGCGCTCGCGCCGATGCGGCTGGCGCCGGCCTCAGTCATGGCCTTGAGATCGGACAGCGTGCGGATGCCGCCGGAAGCCTTCACACCCATCTCCGGGCCAACAATCTTGCGCATGAGTGCGATGTCCTGGGCCGTGGCGCCGTGTTTGGCGAAGCCGGTGGAGGTCTTCACGAAATCGGCTCCGGCCATCTTGCAGAGAGTGCAGGCGATGGCCTTTTCTTCGTCCGTGAGCAGGGCGGTTTCCAGGATGACCTTGAGGATCGCGCCCCCCCGGTGAGCCGCTTCGGCAACACTTTGAATGTCGTTGCGGACGGTCTCGTGGTCGCAGCTCTTCAGGGCACCCACGTTGATGACCATGTCCACTTCCTGCGCGCCGGCGCGCACGCTGTTCTCTGTTTCGCACACCTTGGCGGCGGTGGACGTCGCACCCAGCGGGAAACCCACGACGGTGCAGACTTTGACGGGCGTGCCGCGGAGTTCACCGGCCACCAGCGGGATCCAGTAGGGGTTCACGCAGACGCTGGCGAAACTGAACTGGCGCGCTTCGGCGCAGACCTTGAGGACCTCTTCGCGGGAGGCGTCGGGCTTGAGAATGGTGTGATCGATCAGCGCCGCGATGGCTGGATCGGCCCTGGTCATGTCCGCGTTGGTGGCAACACGGTCAGCCCCTGCATCGACAATGGTCCGCGCCTTCTGCGAGCAAAACTGCCGCAGGATGGCATCGCTGATTTCCGCTGCCAGTCTCTCGATCTCTATGGGGTCCAATTTGAGTATCGCCGCTCGATTTCTGTGATTTTGTCGATCCGGTGTTGATGCCGGCCACCGCCGAAAGGTGTCGCGAGCCACGTGCGGAGCACGTCTTCGGCTTGGCTGGCGGTGAGCATTCGTCCGCCGAGCGTGAGCACGTTGGCGTGGTTGTGCTCGCGGCTGTTCCGCGCGGAAGCCTTATCATAACATAGGGCTGCGCGGATGCCGGGCACCTTGTTGGCAGCCATGGCGCTGCCGATGCCGGCGCCGTCCACGATGACGCCAACGGCCGCGGCGCCGTCCACAACCAGGCGCGCAACGGCGTGTGCGATATCCGGATAATCCGCGGGTTTCTCTTCAAAAACACCCACATCGCGGACGTTCCAGCCAAGTTCGGCCAGCACGGGCTTCAGTGCCTCCTTCAACTGGAAACCGCCGTGATCGGAGCCGAGCGCGATGGTTTGTTCGGCCGCGCTCTCCACAATCCGGACACCTCGCTCCCGCGCGAGATCGCGCGCCGAGGGCGTGATGATGGCGCCCGGGGGCATGGGCAGCACACCGGAGTGCGGCACGTCCTGTTCAGTGATCACAGTGCGCATGAAGTCGGAGCAGGTCCTCAGTGCCAATTGTAGCGCGGCAGCCGGCGTCAGCCTGCGGCCACGCTGGCCTGCACGTGGGGCTGCGTAGCGCCTCGGCAGTGGCTGCCCCGTCCGCTGACTCGAGGTCTGGTTGCGGGCAAGATAAGGCCGGCCGCCCGAAACCTGCTTCGTCCGGCCCGCTGGGCAGAACTACAATCAAGGGTATGGAGTTCCGTCTAATTGCGTTACTGACCCTGCTGGCCTCGCTGCCCGCACCCGCTCAGAACCTGCCCTTTACCGCCGAGGAAATGCTGAAGATCAAGCGCGTTTCCGAGCCGGCCTTGGCGCCCGATGGCCGCGCTGTGGTCTTCACGGCCGGTGTCGTCGACGTGGAGGCCAACACCCAGAGCCGCCAGTTGTACAGCGTCCCTCTGACCGGCGGCCTGCCGAAACAGATCACTACCCAGGGCCGCAATACCGGAGCGCGCTTCTCGCCGGATTCCAAGCAGATCGCCTTTATGTCGACCCGCAGCGGCTCGGCCCAAGTCTGGGTCATGGACGCCGACGGCACCAATGCCCGCCAGGTAACCCGGCTCGCCACCGAAGCCGACGGCGTCATCTGGACCGGCCAGGGCGCCAATCTCCTCTTTACCTCCGATGTCTTTCCCGAGTGCAACGCCGACGATGCCTGCAATCAGCAGCGCCTCGACGCCGAGGCCAAGAGCAAGGTCAAGGCCAGGGTCTACACATCGCTGCTGTACCGCCATTGGACCGAGTGGCGCGGCAATCGGGTCAAGCACCTGATGACCATCCCGGCCACGGGCGGCAAGGTCACGGACTTGACGGCCGGCTCCAAGCACGACGTGCCCCCGTTTTCCCTGAGTGGCGGCGGCAACTACACCTCGTCCCCGGACGGCAAGGAGGTCTGCTACGTCGCCAATCTCGACGAGGAACAGGCCACTAGCACCAACTGGGATCTCTTCACGGTCCCGCTGGAAGGCGGCGAAGTGAAGAAGATCTCCACCAGCACTGGCGCCGATGCCAGCCCCCTCTACTCTCCAGACGGTAAGTGGCTCGCCTGGCGCATGCAGGCTCGTCCCGGCTATGAGAGCGACCGCTGGCGGCTCGCCGTCCTGGAGCGCGAGTCTGGCAGGATCAACGTTCTCACAGAGAACCTGGATCGCCATGTGACTGGTTTTACCTGGCACCCGGACTCCAAACGCATCGCGTTCACGGTAGAAGACCGCGGCCGGCAAAACGCCCAGTTGATCCCCGTCACCGGCGGTGGAACCCGGGCTCTCAGCCAGGGCGCTTCGCACGTCGATGATCTCCAGTTCACCTCCGACGGCAAGACCATGATTTATACCGATGTCACCGCCACCACACCCACGGAGATCATGCGGGCCAGCAGCGCCGGCGGCACCACCCCGCTCGCCCGGATGAACGACGAATTCCTGGCTGCGCATGACCTCCGCAAGCTGGAGGACTTCACCGTGCCTGGCGCGGAAGGTGCCCCCGTCCACACCTTCCTGCTCAAACCCCCGGCCTTCGATCCCGCCAGGAAGTATCCCGTCCTGTTCCTGATCCACGGGGGCCCGCAGGGCGCCTGGGGCGAGTCCTTTAGTTTCCGCTGGAATCCGCAGGTGTTCGCCACTGCCGGCTTTGTGGTCGTCATGCCAAATCCTCGCGGGTCCACCGGATATGGTTCCAAGTTCACCGATGAGATCAACGGCGACTGGGGTGGAAAAGCCTACGAGGACGTTATCGCCGTAGCCGACCACGTGGCCAGGCTCCCCTACGTTGACGCTGATCGCATGGCCGCCGCTGGCGGCAGCTACGGCGGCTACATGGTCAACTGGCTACTGGGACACACGGACCGCTTTAAGGCTTTCGTCTCCCACGCCGGCGTCTATGACCTCAATAGCATGGGTGGCGAAACCGAGGAGCTCTGGTTCACCACCTGGGAGTTCAAGGGCCATCCGTGGCAGTCCCCGGACATCTACGAGAAGTGGTCGCCATCCAGGAGCGCCGCCAATTTCAAGACGCCGACTCTTGTCATTCACGGTGAGTTGGATTACCGGGTACCCGTGGGCCAGGGCATGCAGCTGTTCACGGCGCTCCAGGCGCAGAAGGTGCCATCCAAGTTGCTGCTCTTCCCCGATGAGGGGCATTGGGTATTGAAGCCACAGAACTCGCTGCTGTGGTACCAGAGCTTCCTCGATTGGGTGGGGGAATGGACGAAAAAGAAATAACCCCGCGTTCAGAAGCAATAGCGCATGGATTCACCCGGCGGCGGATGAGTCCATGCGCTGTTTTCAGCTGCGGACGGCGCCGCTTAGCGTTCTGAGCCGTATGTCTTCGGCTCGATGGTCACGGTGATGCCGTGCACGGCGCCATCGTCACTGGTGAAGAGCAACTCATACGGACCCAGGATTCCGGGGCTGAGTTGCCAGTAGAAGATGCCGCGCGCCGTATCCAGAGTAGAGCCAGGCGGCAGCGGCCGCCTCTCTCCGTTGACCACATGCCAGCCTGTCCACTGCCCCTCGGGCAGCGCCAGGACCAGCCGCTCCAGTTCCTGCGCGGTCAGCACTTGCGGCACAGCCCCCCGTTTCGGGCGGGCCCGCACGGAGCGCTCGAGCGTGGCTTCCAATTCGTATTTCGGCGCAGGCGGCGGCAGATCCACCACCCCGCCAGTCAGTCCATTCTCAATGCTGAAGAATCGGCTGCCCATGCCATCGTCGTTGTTGGCGCCATCGACGACGTACCAGCCAATGTTGTGCTGGCCGTTGGGATACTGGGTCGTATCCAGGATCCAGTAGCCGCCCGCGCCACCGGTGCTGGCGCTGCCGGTATTGCGATACCCCGGGAAGCCTCCGGCAATGTCGGCCCGGAACTGGCCGTAGGTGATGGCGGCAACGTATGGGCCGTTTAGGCTGACCAGCACCTGGCTGGGCATCCCGCCTCCAATAATGTTCGGCAGCGGCGTCAAGGCCCATCCGTAATTGACGAAAGCGTTGCCCGAAATGGTCTCACCCTGGTTCGGCGT
>JBBQLF010000074.1:0-12029 GCA_038327695.1 Bryobacterales bacterium | reverse complement strand
ATGCTGCCCAACGAAGCGCACGGCTACGCGGCCAAGGAGAGCGTAGAGCACGTGGTTTGGGAGATGGGCACGTGGTTCGACAAGTATGTGAAGAACGCCGGCGCTCCCAACGGCACGTCCGGGCAGTAGCAGGGGCGGGAGGGCGTAACGTTGCAGTTCGACGCCGCCGGCCGGCCACGCCGGCTGCAACCGCTATTCCGGCCCGGCGAAGATCGACGGCGCCGCGCTCAGCTTCGGACCCACGGTCACGACGCGCATAGCCTGCCCCGGCGACGCGATGAAACAGGAGCAGGCCTTTCTCGCCGCGCTGGGCCAGGCGGAAGGCTATCAGCTGAATGGGGAGACGCTCTCCATCCGCGTTCGGGGTTCCAGCCAGCCGCTGCAGTTCGTCAAGGCGGCAGCCGCGCTGTGACCCGGACGGAGGACGCTCTCGTCTCCTGGGTCAGAGGGCACGCTGATGTCCATAACCGCCGCGCTTTGCAGTGCGGGGCTGGTTGCGTTCGGTCTGTTGGCCCAGGCGCAGGCTCCGCCCGCAAGCCCGGACCTGCGAGGAACCATACGAGAGGTCATCCAGCAGGCACGCTCGCTGAGGCAGACCCAAGAGGCGATTTCGGCCGCAGTGGCGACCCCCAAAGCCCCTCGCGCGACTCTCGACAGGCAGATCGCGCTGACCGAAAAGACCCTGGCCTCCATCCGGGCTTCGATTGAGAAGATCGATGAGCAGTACGACCAACTCAGCGAAGCCCAACAGAGCGCCGTGCGCGAGGCATGGAGTATCGCCAAGCTTTTTGGCGTTCTGTCTGACTTTCTGAAGGAAACGGCCGCCAAGCCGGATTCGGCCGAACGCGAGAAGGATCTCATCTCGCACGCCACTTCCACCACCACACGGGCCGTCATGCTGGACGAAACGCTCAGCCGCTTGAACGCAGGGGGCCAACTCGCCGATAGAGGGCTCATTATGTGCTAATTTCTGAATATCTAAATATTCGAAACTTATGCGAGTTTGGTGCGTCTACTCAGATGTGAAGCGTTGTAGAAAACGCCTACCACTCAGGAGAACCGAAAATGACACTCAACCTCAACGTGATGATTCTGGGCCTGTGCACCGCCGCAGGCCTGATGGCCACCGATGTAACCCTGGGCGATGGAACGCCGAAGCAGACAGTGGAGCGGCTGCGGGTGGAGACCAAGGCCACGAAGGTGGCTTCGCTGGACTTGGCGGCCCAACTCAAGTCCAAGAGCGCGGACCTGACAAAGGTGACCGAGGACGTTGCAGCGATTGAGAAGAGCGCCGGCGCCATCCACTCGCTGGTAGAGCAGTTGGAGTCTCAGAAGAGCCAGCTCACCAGCAAGCAGCAGGTGGAACTCCAGAACGCGAGGCAACTCACTGATCTTCTGCACATCTTCCTGGACAACAAGAAGACCCTTGTAGCCGACGGCGCATCACCGGAGGAACGGGAGCGTATCCGGCAGCACGCCAGGAGTGTGGCAGACCGCGCCGACCGCCTGGAGAAAGTGCTGCTCCGCATGGCAATCTAAACACCCGTCATGACGTAACCGTTCGAAGCGCTTACCAACGCGCGCGGCTCAGAACCCGATTCCGGGCCGTGCGCGTGAGCGAGCGGGCGTGCCGAGCTGGCACGCCTCTTCAGTAACGAGTCCTGAGCACCTGGGGCGGAGCGGCTATAACGGCCGTTCCGCCCCATCTCATTGGGCCTGGTTGTAGAGCGTAGTGGATCCAGAGACCACGCCGGCATTGGCGGAGTACGTGAGTGTCACCGTGAAGCGGCTGGCCGATGAGCAGCCGGTGTAGTTGATGGTGACGTTGCCGGTGGCCGAAGCGTTCGGAGCGATTAGCCATGTTCGGCCGCCTTTGGATCAGTTTTCGCAGGATCGCCGCATTCGGCCCAGCAGAAGGCAGCGTCACTCCGGGCGGTACCGCCGGTTCCTTGTGACCTACAATGGGACGGGAGATTGACCATGTCTGTCACTGCAATTCTAAGCCGGCTCGGCCTATCGGAATTGAACTCGGGCGCGTGCGGCGCCGAATGGATCGCCTCGCCTGGCGGGGGCGAGCTGGTGTCTCTGAATCCGGCCACCGGCGAGCCTCTGGCGCGCGTGAGGATGGCCTCAGAGGCCGATTTTGAGCGCATAATCGACGATTCCTGCACGGTTTTTGCACGCTGGCGCACGTTTCCGGCACCAAAACGGGGCGAAATCGTGCGCCAGATCGGCGAAGAACTGCGTTTGCACAAGGATGACCTGGGCGCGCTGGTTTCGCTCGAGATGGGCAAGATTCTGGCCGAGGGCAAGGGCGAAGTGCAGGAGATGATCGACATCGCCGAATTCGCCGTCGGCCTCTCGCGTCAACTCTACGGCCTCACCATGCACAGCGAGCGGCCGGGCCACCGCATGTATGAGCAGTGGCACCCGCTGGGCGTGGTGGGCGTGATCAGCGCGTTCAATTTCCCGGTGGCGGTCTGGAGCTGGAACTCGCTGCTGGCCGCGGTTTGCGGCGATTGCGTCATCTGGAAGCCATCGTCGGAGACCCCGCTGACGGCCATCGCCGTGCAGCACATCTGCAACCGCGTGCTGGAGCGCCACGGCTGGCAGGGTGTGTTCACGCTGGTGATCGGGCGCGGCAAGACCGTGGGCGAGAAGATGCTGGCCGACCGGCGCATCCCGCTCATCAGCGCCACCGGCAGTTGCCAGATGGGCTACCGCGTGGCGGAGGTGGTGGGCGTGCGGCTGGCGCGGACGATTCTGGAGCTGGGCGGCAACAACGGCGTGATTGTGGCGCCGGACGCCAATCTGGATCTGGCGCTCAGGGCGGTGCTATTTGGCGCGGTGGGGACGGCCGGCCAGCGCTGCACTACGATCCGGCGGCTGTTCCTGCATCGATCGATCGCGGCCGGATTTGTGGAGCGGCTGAAGGCGGCCTACGGGCAGGTGCGCATCGGTGATCCGCTGGATCCCGCCACGCTGATGGGCCCGCTGGTGAACCGCGCGGCGGTGGACGAGATGATGGCCGGCCTGGACAAGGCGCGGGCGCAGGGCGGGACGGTGATCTGCGGCGGCGGCCGGGTGGAACAGAACGGCGGATTCTACGTGCAACCAACTCTGGTCGCCGCCCGTGCCGATATGCCCATCGTGAAGGAGGAGATTTTTGCGCCGATCCTCTATGTGATGGAATACGGCACGCTGGAGGAGGCCATTGCCTGGCACAACGATGTACCGCAAGGGCTGTCTTCGGCCATTTTCACGAACGATCTGCTCTCCGCCGAGCGATTTCTCTCCGTGTCGGGTAGCGACTGCGGCATAGCGAACGTCAACATCGGCACCAGCGGAGCAGAGATCGGTGGGGCGTTCGGCGGCGAGAAGGAGACGGGCGGCGGGCGGGAGGCCGGCAGCGACTCCTGGAAGGCGTATATGCGCCGGCAAACGGTCACCATCAACTACTCGAAAGAGCTGCCGCTGGCCCAGGGGATCGAGTTCAAGATTTAGCTGAGAGATTCAGATCCCGTTACCCACTACATTCTTGCCATGATTCGGCTAAATGTACTGCTGCTGGTGGTTGGCCTATGCGTCTCCGCGCAATCGCCGCCAACGGTCCCGGAGGTGGATCGGCTGGACACTCTAATCCAGGAACTGACTTCGCTGAAGACTCAGGTTTCGCAAACGGAGGGTAAGATTGACTCCCTTTTGCGTGCGCTGTGCGAACAACGCGGATCGCTGCAGAACAAACCGGTCTACAACGCACTCAAGATCACTCCGGACGATGGCGGCCCGGTGGAGACGAAGAAACCGCTGATCCGTTGCCGGGCGCTCACGTCCAGCGGTTCACGCTGCACGCGGTCGGTCCTGGACGGCCAGAAATACTGCAAACAGCACGCGTTGGCGCATCAGAAGTAGCGTAGAAAGGCCGGCTTACCCCCGTTGGGAGGAAAGCCGGCCTCGTTCACTCGCGCGTCGCGCCGCCTAGAACAGGAAGCGGACGCCGATCCGGATGTTGCGGGGGTTCTGATAAGCGCCCGCACCGCCGGCGCGGTAGTTGCCGCCGGGCAACCCGTAGATCGGGTTGTACTGTGGCGTCCCACCGGTCAGGTAGTTGCCCGGGTAGACGAACTTCTTCACGTCATAGCCCCCGAAGAACTTGCTCAAGGGCAGTTGGGCCGCGCTGATGGCGCCGGTACGATTGATCTGCGTGGTGCGCGAGACCACCGCATTCTGGTTGAGCAGGTTGATGAAATTCGCCTCGAACCGGGCGCTGTAGCGCTCCGTGATCTTGACGGTGTGCGCCAGGCTGAAATCGGTCTGCGTGTAGAAGGGTGTGCGGCCCATGTCGCCGCGGCCGTACGGGAGGGTCGGGGCCGACTGGTAGATCACCGAGGTGGAATCCGGCGCGCCGCTGAAGGCCACCTGCGTCAATCCGAGGACAGTTGAGCCGATTTTGCTGTTGAGGTCATAGGACAGGAAGCCCTTAATCTCGGTAGGCCGATCGGTGCCCAGGCGGCCGAAGACGTTCTTCTGGCTGCCGCTGGAGTCAAAGTAGTAGAACGGCAGGTCAAAGGCGCGTGACACGCCGGGGTCGGAACGGCCGGACTCGTCGGAGTTGGCCAAACCGGACCAGTTGCCCCACAGACGGCTCCAAGTGTAGCTGCCGAGATAGGTGAAACGGTTCTTCTGTCCTTGCAGGCGGAACTCCACCGCGTCGTACTGGCGCGTGGCTTTCGGGACGAGGAATTCGTTTCCATTCGGGGTCTTGGCGCCGTAGACGCTTTTGGTATTACGCGTCTCGCCGGCCCCCGGGTTGCCGATCAGGTAGACTTCGTCGTCGCCGTCGAGCACACCAATATCTTCGATGCCGGCGAGGATGTCGGTCCTGGTGTAACGAACTCCGAGCACGCTGCGGGCGGTCAACTGGCGTTCCAGGCCGAAGCTGAAGCGGCGCTCCTTGAAGGGCTTGATGTTGGGGTCGATCCCCTCCAGTTCGCCCTTGGCATTGATTGGAATGGTGCGGTTGTCGAACTGGACGATCTGCTTACCGGCAGCGCCAGGATTGGCCTTGCCGAGATTCAGGACGTTGGGGTTATCCAGCGTATAGATATGGCTGACCCAGAAGTCGCCGCCGAAGCTGCCGCGGGCCAGTTCGTACTTCATGACGTCGTAGTAGAAACCGAAGCTGCCGCTGAGTTTCCACTTCCCGTCGCCCAGAACGTCGTAGGCGGCGCCGAGGCGCGGTGCGACCTTGGAACCCCAGTTGAAGGAGATCGGGTTCAGGACCTTAACGCCGGCTTGTTCTGCCTTGTAGGGCGGCAGGTATTCGTTCTCGAAACGGACACCCAGGTTCAGCGTCAGCCGTCGCGTTGCGCGCCAACTGTCCTGAAGATAGAAGCCCTGGTTCTTGCTGTTGACCGAGGAGTTCAGGCGGACACCGTCTTCCCAGGCGTAGTAGCCATAGGCGCCCTTCACGTTGGTGATGGAGCCGCGAGTATAGGCATCGCCCCAGAAGATATTGAACTGGCCATTGGTGTAGTCGCTGTTGACGTCATTGGAAAGGCGGGACATGTCGTACCCGAACTTGAAGTTGTGCTTACCCAACAGGAGCGAGGAACTGAGGTAGATGTTGTTGCGGGTAGTGATGTCTTTCCGGACGGCCAACGTGCTGGAGACGTTGCGGTAGCCATTCGGGAAGTTCACTTGCGCGGGCACGGGGAGGCCGGCGTTGGACGCCGCGTTGGTGTAGGTCAGATACGGCGCGGTGGACAAGCCGTAGTTGCCGAGCTTGTCGTTCTGATACTTGTAGCCCCAGCGGGCGCTGACCAGCCAGCGGGGCGTGATCACGTAGTTGGCGGAAGCGGTGAGGGCCGAGGAGGGCTGCCAGCCGCCTTGCACGGTCAGATCGTTGGACGGAGCGGCGATGCGAGGGTCGATATTCGGCAGCGCGCCGGTCTGGCGCTGCGGGGTCCACATATAGGAGCTGTTGATCTGGAGCTTCGACGTGGGGGCGTAATCCAGCCGGCTCAGGAAGTAGTGGTTCAGATCGTCCTGAGTCCAGGACTTCCTGCCTGAGGCGTACTCCGGCGAGCGCGTGGTCTTGGTAATCACCGGAAAGGTGCCAACAGTGAAGAACACCTTGTTCGGAATGATGCGGCCGCTGAACATGCCGCCTGGGTACCAGGTGCTGTAGGTATCCTGTTTTGGCCTGAAGAACTCCGCCACGTTAGCGCTGGCCACTGAGCGCTGATAGTAGCCGCGGTTGACCGGGTTCATACCGTCATTGGTGTAAAACACCGCCGCCTGCCCGTGGAAATCGTTGGTGCCGGGCTTGGTGGCCACGTTGATCACGCCGCCGGCGGCGCCGCCATACTGGGCGTCGAAGCCGCTCGATTTCACTTCCACTTCCTGAATGAACTCAAACGGAATGGCGTTTTGCACGCGCAGGGACCCGCGCCGCACGTCGCTGACGTCCACGCCGTCGATCACGAACGAGTTCTCCGATCCGCTGGCACCGTCCACCTGGATGCCGCCAATTCCGGCGTTGCCGCTCTTGGCTTCCTGGCGCACTCCGGGCGCCATCTGCAGGAGGCTGTTAAACGACCGCCCTCTGGGCAGCGCGTCGAACTGAGCTTCCGTGATGTTGGTGGCCGTGCGGCTGGAAGTCGTGTCCAGTAGGTTGACGCTGGCGCTGACTTCAATCACCTCGGTCAACTGGCCGACTTCCAGATTGGGGTTGAAATCCACCTGCGAACCCAGCTTCACGGGCACGTTTTGCTGTTTGGCCGTGCGGAAGCCGATCTTTTCGACGGTGACGGAATAGACGCCAATCGGCACTAGCTCAAACGAGTAGTCGCCACTGTCATTCGAGGTTGTGACCAGCGGGGTGGGCAGCGTGGGGCTGGCTGCGGTCAGCTTGGCGCCGGGGACTGCCGCGCCGGTGGCATCGGCGACACGACCCAGAATCTTGCCTGTGTTCGTTTGACCAACTACTGTTCCGGCCAGCAGCAATGCCATGCCCAACCCGCTTGCCAGCGAACTGAGTACGGAACGACTGGTCAATTGATTGATCCCGGGATGTCCGGGCTTCATTGTCTTCATAGGAGCCTCCAAAGCGATTTAACTTCCGTCAACCCCTGCTGACCCTCGCGGGTTCTGTCCAACCGGGTTTCCCAAAACACCCTGAAGCCGTTGCCCGAGGAAAGAGTGGGGATGGGATGACACGAATCACTAGCCCGAAGGTGGACATGAACTGAACGAGGGTTGAGAACGAGACGGCCTGGACCCGGGATGGAGGGAGTTCGAAGTGGGGCAGAGCAAACGGGGCGGATGAGGTTCTCACCACTACGGCGTGGGCCGAACCAAGGCGGGCAACGGACAAACCGGCTGGCGGCAAAGGAGGAATGGTTTTCCCCTCTCGCGCCGGCGGCGGCGATTTGCATCAAAGAACTCCCGGCGAATCCAGTTCCGATACACAGGTAACGTTTGGTAATGCAAGCTTAACACGACTGTCAAGGTTAGATTCACGAAACCCCAAAGAGAAGGGGCGCCCCGGTTGGGGGCGCCCCTTCGGCGGTCGGATTGGCGGGACTTCTTTAGAAGAAGAACGTCAACTGGAGGCGCGCCGAGCGCGGCCCCTGGAATTCACTCGCCAGGTTGAACATGGGGTCGATCCGGCCGTTCTGCGCCTTCATCAACCCGATGGTGTTGAAGCCCTTGAAGAAATCGGCTTCGTTGGCGAAGGTCAGGTGGCCGTCATCCGGGTGAAGCAGATTCGGGCTCTTGTTCGTTACGATGCCGCTATTTAGCAGGTTGAACACCGTGAACTCGAAGCGCAGCTTCATGCTCTCCTTCGCCTTCCACACGGGGAAATCGTGCATCAGGTTCATGTCGAAGCTGTAGAACACCGGTGTGCGGCCCATGTCGCCACGGCCGTAGGGGTACGCCGGTGTGGTGGAGATCACGTCAATCTGCGTGGTGAGCGGAATGCCCGAGTAGAGCTGCATGGTCGGCGAGATCGTCGAGTGGCCCAGGAAGCTCCTGGCCGTGTAGCCGCCGAACGCCTTGAATGTGTGCGGCCGGTCGGTAGCCAGTAGGCCGTCGGCCATCCGGCCCTTCTCGGTGTAACCAAGCCACGGCAGATCGAAGTAGCGGTTCACGTTCGGGCTGGTGCGGCCGTTTTCGTCCGAACTTGCCAAGCCGCTGTAGTTGCCGGTGGAACGGCTGTAGGTATAGCTGGCCGCGAACTGGTAGTTTTTGGCAAAGCGCTTGTCGAGGCGCATTTCCAACGCATCGTAGTTGCGCGTGGCCTTCGGGGTGAGCGGGAAGCCCTTGTCCCAGGTCTTCGGGTCCACGGTCAGACCGAAGCCGGGGTTGGCGATATAGTAGATTTCGCCTTCCGGGCCGAGGGTGCCGACGTCCTCAATGGTGCGGATCAGGCGGCGGTTGGTGTAGCGCAAGGAGGCGACGAGCGTCGAGTTGATGCTGTAGTCGTAGCCGAGGTCCAGCATCCGCTGCTTCATCGGTTCCAGGTTCTTGTCGATCGTCGGGTGAGCAGGATCGTTGGACGGAATTCGCCAATTGATGGCCTCGAAGAACTTGCCGGGCAACTTCTTCGCGTCCGCAGGGACGCCCTGGTTCGTTTTGACGAGATTCGGATCGTTGAGCGAGTAGAAGTAGTCCACCCACACGTCGCCACCGAAGCTGCCGCGCGGCATTTCGTACTTCATCACATCGTAGAAGTAGCCCCACGATGCGTAGATGCGCATCTTGCCGTCGCCCTTGGGATCCCACGCGCCGCCGATGCGGGGGGATATCTTCTTGCTCCAGCCAAACTCCACCGGAGGAGCCGCAACGTTGCCGGCCGAGGCGAAGCTGGGCAGAAACTCCCGCTCCAGACGCATGCCGAGGTTGAGGCTCAGGTACTTGTTGACGCGCCAGTTGTCCTGCAGGAAGATTCCCTGGTTGTCGCTGGAGGCCGCACCGCTGGTGCCGAACAGGCGGTAGCGGTAGTAGCCAAAATCGCCTGTCTGCTTGCCCGTACACTGGGAAGTCACGCAGGTGTACTGCTGGCCCCAATAGTAGCGGTAGTAACCGTTCGGGTAGGTCAAGGCTAGCACGTCATTCGAGAGCCGGTTGGTCTGGTAGCCACCCTTGAGATTGTGCTGCCCGCCCCAATTGAACAGGTAGCTCGCGTCGGCGTTCAGGTTGATGCGCTTGTAAATGTTGTAGTCCGTGCGTCCCACGGCCTGCACTTTCCAACCAGCCGGTCCGCGCAGGTCGGCCGGAATGGCCAGCGGCGAGGCGACGTTTGAGTTGGAGTAGTAGACGGCAGTAGTTGAAGGGATGGCGTAGCGATCAGTGAAGTTGTTGTAGTTGTATCCGCCGCGGAACGAGACAATCAGCTTGCTGCTAGCTAGATAGTCCACCTGACCCGAGATCGTGTTGCCGGCGGTGTAGTTACCGAGGTTTGCCCAGTCATTCGAGTAGGAGTCCGTACCGTCTAGCGCCGGGAGGGCTCCCTTCTGATAGTTCGGATTCCAAATCCAACTGGCATTCATGCGGAGCTTGCTGACCGGCGCAAAGTCCAGCTTGTTCGTCATGAAGTGCTGACGGTTGGTCCGGTTATACGTGCCGGTCTTATTGTTGGACAGGAACGTCACAGTCCGGCTTCTCTCGGTATTGACCGGCATAAATCCACTGAAGAAGAACAGCTTGTTCTTGAGGATGGGACCGCCAATGTTGAAGATGGGGTTCCATGTCTGGTAATCGTCCAGGCTGTTCTGAAAGTAACGAACCTTGGCACGCGTGGTGTCGTTCGGATCAAACTGCAGCGTGGTCCGTGGACGCGCCGACATGTTGTCGTTGTTGAAGTAAAAACCGGCATTGCCGTGGAACTCGTTCGAACCGCTGCGGATGGTCGCGTTCACAACACCGCCCATTGCGCCGCCGTACTGCGCTTCCATGACGCCGTTCTTTACCTGCACCTGTTGAACCATCTCAACCGGGATCTTGTTCTGCCCGGTGAGGACACCAGTGCGGATGTCGGTGACTTCCATGCCGTCGAGATAGAAGGTGTTCTCGGAACCGGACGCGCCGTCCACCTGGAATCCGCCTGCCTTGCCTTCGTCACGCGCGCCCGGCGCGAGGTTGATGAGACCATCAAAACCGCGGCCCTTGGGCATCAGGTCAAAGAATGACTTGTCGACGTTGACGTTGGACGAACTGGACGCCGTGTCCACCATCGCCGCATCGGCACTGACAACCACGCTCTCCGTCACCTGGCCGACTTCCATCTTGAACTCAAGACGGCTGGCGCGGCCGAGGAGCACCGGGACCCCGGTCTTCTTCTGGACGGAGAAGCCAGCGACCGAAGCGCTCACCGTATAGCTGCCCGCTGGCAGCGACGGCAGATTGAAGTTGCCGGATGAATCGGTCGTCGTCTCGAGGGCGCGCGGCAGACTTACGCCGCTCACCTCGACCTTGGCGTTGGGGATGGCGGCGCCGGAGGAATCGACAACCTGGCCAGTGATCGAGCCGGTGGTCTCCTGCCCCATGGCGAGTCCGCATACCAACGTGAGAAGAGCGAAGCACGCCAATGCGATGCGTGATCCGCCCCTGAAGTTTGCACACATGTAGCTATTCAAAGTAGCCTCCCATTCTAGGTTCGACTTGATACTCCCGAAAGTTTAGCCCCGCTGAGTCCAAAGACCGAGCATGGGTCTGGAGCGAGACGTCCAGGCTCCGGATGGGACAACAGTACGAGTTCAGAATGGAGCGACGGGCCGAGCGTGGTGTTCCGCTCAACTGCGGCAAGGGGCTTGCCGCCCCGCGCGCGCTGGCCGCATCGCTATCCATAGAAGGAACTCTAATACTCCCACTCAGAGACACAAGTAACATCCGATGTGAAAATCGTAGCACGAATGTCACTGTTTCCGTCAAGCATTTCAGAGCCTGAAGTCCGCTGCGGGCGTTTCATTGACGAACATTAACCATTGGAGGCAGTGACGCTGTCAAAAGATCGGCATTCGCCACAGCCGCCCGCAAAGAACTACACTTTTTGAAAGGAGGCGGACGCAAATCTATGGTTCGACAGAGAATCCGCTTCGGCGCCGGATTGGTGCTTTTGCTCGTCCTGAGCGGCCTGGTGATCTGGCAGGGCTCGTTCACGGTGGGTGATAACGGACCGGTCACTCCGGAACAGACCTACATTTTCTGGGGCCTGTCGACGTTGACGTTCCTGCTGACAGTCGCGCTCGGCTTCATGTTGTTTCGCGATGCGGCCAAGCTCTACTTTGCCCGGCGGGCCGGCGTGGAAGGCTCACGTATCCGCACCAAGATGCTGATTGGCGCGCTGAGTCTGACGTTTCTGCCCACTATTTTTCTGGTGGTGTGGAGCGTCGAGGTGCTCAACCGCAACATCGACAAGTGGTTCAGCCAGCCGGCCGAGCGGCTGAAGGTAAATCTCCAGACCATCGGCGAGGCAATGGAAAAGGAGACGCGCCATCGAGCGCTGTCTGTGGCGCGCTGGGCCGCCGACAGTCAGGAGGTGGACGCGTTTCTCAAGACCGGGCACGCTCCGGCTGAGTTCTTTGCGTCCATCTGCGAGAAGGGCGGCGCGGAAGAGGCGCACATCGAGCGGACCGACGGCGGCCAGTTCGCCATTTGCCGGCTCCAGTCGACCGGCGAGCGGGGTATTGAGGTGACGGTCCGGGCCCCCATCAACAGCGGCGGTGCGGTGGTGGTCCGGGCCCGCATGCCGGTGGATCTGCTGGAGCGGCAGCGAGAGATCAACAGCCGCCTGAATGACTACAACCGGCTCGCCTCAGCCAAGCAACAGACGAGGCGGTTCTATCTGCAACTGCTGCTGCTGATCACCGTCTTCATTCTGTTTGTCGCCGTCTGGGTGGCGCTGTTTCTGGCACGTCAGATCAGCGCGCCGGTCACTGCTCTGCTGGAGGCCGCGCGGGCCGTCCGCGGCGGCAATCTCGCCCATCGGGTGCAGGTGGACGCCACCGACGAACTGGCCGTTC
>JBBQLF010000073.1:0-12040 GCA_038327695.1 Bryobacterales bacterium | reverse complement strand
GGGGGCTGAACACGCTGATGTTCGATCTGTCCGATGATCCGTCCTTTGTGGAAGCTCTGTTCGATTTCGCCGTGCGGATGGAAGTGAACTTCGCGAAAGCGCAGGTGGAAGCGGGAGCTACGCTGATTGGGGTGGGTGACGCGGCGGCCTCTCTGGTGGGACCGCGGCTGTATCAGCAATACGTGCTGCCTTTCGAGAAGCGGCTGGTTGCTGAGATCCACGCGCTGGGCGTTCTGGTGGAGCTGCACATCTGCGGCAACACGCGCCGCCTGGTGAAGGGGATGGGCGAGACGGGGGCCGACATCATCGACCTGGACTTCCTCACTCCGCTGGCGGAGGCGCGGGCCGGCATGACGCCGCAGCAGGTGCTGGCGGGCAACATCGATCCCGTGCGCGCGCTGCGCGACGGCACGCCGGACTCAGTTACAGCCGCGCTGGCGGAATGCTACGAACAGGCCGGCCCCGCCTACATCGTGAGTGCCGGCTGCGAGATCCCGCGCGGCACGCCGCCGGAAAATGTGGACGCGATGACGCGCTTTGCGCGCAGCCGGCAGTGAAGCTCGAACTCCAGCCCAAGCCCGGCGAAACCCTGGCCGATCAGCTCTTCGAGGCCGGCGTGGAATTCCCCTGCGGAGGCGAGAGCGCCTGCGGCGGCTGCAAGATCCGGGTGCTGGCGGGCGATGTGCCGCTCACGCCCATGATGCGGGATGTGCTGACACCCGGGGAGATCGACGCCGGCTGGCGGTTGGCCTGCTGCGCGGACGCCAGCGCGCCGGTGACCGTGGAGGTGGAGCAGTGGTCGCTCCGCATTCTGACTGATGAAGCGGGTGTGCCCATTGAGCCACGCGACGGCGTGGGAGCGGTGGTCGATCTGGGCACCACCACGCTGGTGGCGCAGTTGGTCGATCTGAAGACTGGCGAGGTGCTGGCCGTGGAGACGGCGCTGAATCCGCAGGCGCGCTACGGCGCCGATGTGATGACGCGCATCCAGCATGATTTGCGCCAACCTGGAGAACTCACCGCCGTCATCCGGCAAGCGCTGGGCGCAATGATCGAACGCATGGCCGCGGGCCGCCAATTGGAGGAGGTGCTTTTGGCCGGCAACACGGCCATGCACCATCTTTTCTGCGGCCTCAGCGTGGAGCCGCTTTCGCGGGTGCCGTTTGAGTCGCCGCGGTTGGGTGCCTTTGTCACATCGTCCAATAACCTGGGCTGGCCGTGCGCCGTCAGAGCCGATGTTCTGTTCCTGCCGTGCCTGGGCGGCTTCGTCGGCAGCGACCTGCTCACCGGCATCGTCGCCACGGGACTCGACCTCGAAACCGAGCCGCACGCCTTGTTTGACATCGGCACCAATGGCGAGATTGTGGTGGGCTCGCGCAACCGCATTCAATGCGCCTCCACCGCCGCGGGACCTGCCTTTGAAGGGGGCCGCATCAGTTGCGGTATGCGCGCCGGCCATGGCGCTATAGACGCTGTGGATCATTCGCTCGGCGTCCACGTCATCGGCGGCGGCGCCGCGCGTGGGCTTTGCGGCAGCGGCCTGGTGGACGCCGTGGCCGCCGGACTCGCGCGCGGGCTCATTCTGCCCACGGGCCGCATTGCTGATGCTTCGCGGCTTTTTCCGCTGGCAGAGAGCGTCACGCTCAAGCAGGCCGATATTCGTGAACTTCAACTGGCGAAGGGCGCCATGGCGTCCGGCCTCCGCATGTTGGCGCCGGGGGGTACTACCAAACTCTGGCTGGCCGGAGCGTTCGGCAACTACATCCGGCCCGGCAGCGCCCGCGCCATCGGCCTGCTGCCGATGGACATCACCGTGGACCCTGCCGGCAACACGGCTCTGCGCGGCGCGCGGATGCTGCTGCTGGCTCCTTCGCAACGCACTGCCCGTCTACGCCGCATCTGTGCCATGGCGGAGCATGTGGAGCTTGCCTCGGACCCGCAGTTCCAGGACATCTACGCTGAGTCTATGGCGCTCCGGCCGTTTTCGCTGGGCTGATTCGCGAGTCCGATTCCGGGAACAACCGCCCCGGCTCTGCCGTATACTCAGAAGACACGGAGAGTCAATATGGCCTTAGGTGATTCACTAAAGAGCTTCATCAAGAAACAGTTCATCGATGTAATCCAATGGACTGACCAGCAAGAGGGCGTTCTCACCTCGCGCTTCCCCATGCAGGACATGGAGATTCAGAACGGCGGTAGACTCACCGTTCGGGAATCGCAGGCGGCGATGTTCGTCAATGAAGGGCGCTGCGCCGACGTCTACGGACCCGGCCTCTACACGCTCACGACGCAGAACATGCCGGTCATGACGAACCTCATGAACTGGGACAAGATGTTTGAGTCCCCGTTCAAGAGCGACGTCTTCTTCTTCGCTACGCGGCAGCAGATTGGGCAGCGCTGGGGCACGACGCAGCCGGTCACCATCCGCGACAAGGACTTTGGCGCCGTGCGCGTCCGCGGCTATGGCGTCTATTCCTGGCACATCGAAAACCCCAAGCTCTTCCTGACGAAGGTCAGCGGCTTCGGCGAGGTTTATCGCATCAGCGAGGTGGAGCCGCAGCTGCGCCAGACGATTGTCGGCCGCATGTCGGATGCCTTTGCCGAGAGCCAGATCCCGTTCCTCGACATGGCCGCCAATCTCATTGAGGTGGGTGACCGCATCAAGGCCACGGTGGCCCCGGTGTTTGCCGAGATGGGCATTGCGCTGGATCAGTTCGTGGTCGAGAATCTCTCGCTGCCCGAAGAATTGCAGAAGTTCCTCGATACGCGCGTCGGCATGAACATGATCGGCAACATGCAGCAGTACACGCAGTTCCAGGCCGCCAACTCGCTGCCCATCGCCGCCGCCAACGAGGGCGGAGGGATCGCGGCCATGGGCGTCGGGCTCGGCGCCGGCCTTGGCTTGGGCCAGGTCTTTGCCAATGCGCTGAACCCGCAGGCGCAGCCCCAGGCTCCACAAGCGCCGCCTCCGGCCGCTCCGCCTCCCGCCGCACAGGTTGCCGTACCTCCTGGCGCTACGGTGGTCACTGCCGCTGGAGTCGCCGCCGCAGCCACGCCCGCCGGTGAGACCAAGTTCTGCATGAACTGCGGCTCGAAGATCCCGCGTCCGGCGCGATTCTGCGCCGAGTGCGGTACGGCGCAGCAGTAATAGCGATACGATAACTGCGATGACTTCCGGCTGTGAATGGGTGGTCGACGCCGCGGGCTGCGATCCGGCCACCCTCGCCTCTCTTCCGGTGCTTCAGAATCTCTTCGACGATCTGGTCGCGGAGCTCTCTCTGCACCCGGTCGCGCCGACGCACTGGCACCAGTTTCCTGGCCCTGGCGGCATCACCGGCCTGACTCTGCTTGCCGAGTCCCATCTCGCCGTCCACACGTTTCCCGAGCACGGCACGCTCTCACTCAATCTGTATTGCTGCAAGCCCCGCGCCCCGTGGGCGTTTGAGGCCGAGATCACAAGCCGTTTCGGTGCGCGCTCCGTCAGTCTGCGCCTGCTCGAAAGGTCGCTCTCATGAGACGCTCATCGGATTGCCCCGGCTGCGGCGCCCCGGTCCAGTTCACTTGGTCCAGCGCTGTTCAGACCGCTTGTCCCTTCTGCAAGGCAGTGATCGTGCGGCGCGACGTGGACCTGGAGAAAGTGGGCGAAGTGGCGGATCTGCCGCCGGACGCCTCGCCGATTCAGATCGGCTCCTCGGGCACGTTCGACAACAAGAACTTCACCGTCATCGGCCGCCTCCGCTATGAGTGGGCGCAGGGCGCCTGGAACGAGTGGCATCTCATGTTCAGCGATTCCAGCAGCGGCTGGCTCTCTGACGCGCAAGCCGAGTACGCCGTCAGTTTTCTGTACTCGGCGCCCGAAGCCTACCCGCCCGCAGACGATCTGCCGCGCGGGCGCGTCTTCCAGATCAGCGGCGCGCAGTTCATGGTCACCCACCTCACGCGGGTTCACTATGTTGGTTTTCAGGGGGAACTGCCCTTCACCACGTCAGACCGCTCCGAGTTCATGACCGCCGACCTTCGCACGACGGACGCGCGCTTCGGCACCATTGATTATTCCGAGCAGCCCCCGGTGCTCTTCCTCGGCCGATTTGTCGATTTTGAGTCCCTCAAGATGCAGGGCCTCCGGGAGTATGAAGGATGGTAGAGGGAAACCGCGTACCCGCTCCCGCCGGCATCCACTGCCCCAACTGCGGCGGCAATATCGAACTGCGCGGCTTCGCTCACACGAAGTCCGCCGTTTGCGTGCAGTGCTGCACCATCATCGATCCGTCCACGCCGCATCTCACCATCCTCCAGCAGTTCGACGAAAAGATGCGCGTGCGGCCCGTCCTGCCGCTCGGCACGCGCGGAAAATGGGATGGCACGCTGTGGGAAGTGATCGGCTTCCAGCAACGCACTATCACCGTCGACGGCATCGCCTATTCGTGGCACGAGTACCTGCTGTTCAACCCCTACCGCGGGTTCCGCTACTTGACGCTGTACAACGGCCATTGGAGCGATGTGCAGACCGTACACGGCCTGCCGTCGTTTGTCACCGCCGGCGGCAAAAAGGCGGTCACCTACAACGGCGCGACCTACAAGCACTTTCAGAACGCCCAGGCTGAGACCACGTTCGTGATGGGCGAGTTCCCGTGGGCCGTCCGCGTGGGCGAGCGCAACACGGTGGATGATTTTGTCGCGCCGCCGCTGATGCTCTCGTCGGAGCAGACGGAGGGCGAGATCAACTGGTCGCACGGCACGTATATCGACGGAAAGGCCCTCTGGCAGGCGTTCCAATTGCAGGGCGCACCGCCGCAGGTAACCGGCGTCTACGCCAGCCAGCCTTCGCCCTATCTCGGCAAGGTGCGCAGCGCCTGGAATACGTTCCTGATGCTCACCCTCGCCTGGGCGGTGCTGATGGCTTATTTCACTTTCAGTTCCAGTGACAAGCAGATCTTTCGCAAGGCGTTCCGCTACGCGGAGGCCACGCCGGGTGAACACTCCTTCGTCACAGAGACGTTCGACATCCCCGGCCGCGGCAACGTTGAGGTTCTCATCCGCACGAACCTGGAGAACAACTGGGCCTACTTCAATCTCGCCCTGCTGCGCGAAGACGGCGCCAAAGGATACGACTTCGGCCGCGAAGTCAGTTATTACTCCGGCCGCGACAGCGACGGGTCCTGGAGCGAGGGCGGGCGGCGCGAAAGCGTGATTCTGCCCAGTGTTGACCCCGGGAAATACTATCTCCGCATTGAGCCTGACATGGATGCGCAGGCGTCGGCGCAGGCCGCCGCAGGAATGTCGATGAACTACGAAGTGGAAGTGCGGCGGGGCGTGCCTCGCACGTTCCTCTTCTGGTTCGTGCTGCCGCTGTTGATCATCCCCCCCATCTGGACCACCATCGCGTCGGCGGCGTTTGAAGGCAAGCGCTGGGCCGAAAGCGATTACGCACCTGCTGCCAGCGAGGGCAGCGACGAATGAAGAATCCCCTCTACACGCTCTATGGCGCCGTCATGCTCGGCGGGCTCTCGGCCGCACAGTGGCTCGGCCTTGGCGGCAGCCCGGTGACCGAGGTCAAGAACGTCCCTAAGTCCGTCCGCGAAAACCCCGGCGTCTACAGATCTCACTATGCGTTCCTGCCAAGATGGTTCGGCGGGAAGTGATTACGAAAGGAACCCTATGCCTGTTGATTTCCATCTTGGCGCTCTCCTCAGCGCGGCTCTCTTTGCCGTCCTGGGCGTTTTCATCCTCATCATGTCCTTCCTCGTGATGGACAAAATCACACCGTACGATCTCTGGCGCGAGATCGTCGAGAAGAACAATGTCGCACTCGCCATCCTCGCCGGTTTCATGGCGCTCGGCACGGCCGTCATCATCGCCGCCGCCGTCCACTAAATGGCAGTTGTCCTTTTTCTATCCGTCTTTCTCATCGCCGCCTGCGGGCTGATCTACGAACTCATCGCGGGTACGCTCGCCAGCTATCTGCTGGGCGACAGCGTGCTTCAGTTCAGCACGGTCATCGGCAGCTATCTCTTCGCGATGGGTATCGGGAGCTGGCTGTCGCGCTTTATCGACAAGTCCCTGGTAGCGCGTTTCATCACGATCGAATTGATGGTTGGGCTGCTGGGCGGCTTTTCGTCGACCATCCTGTTCCTGGCGTTCACATACACGCACGCGTTTCAATTCCTGCTGTATGCGATTGTCATCGCAATCGGTATTCTGGTGGGTCTGGAAATCCCTCTGCTCATGCGGATCCTGCGCGAGCGGTTCCAGTTCAAAGAACTCGTCGCCAATGTACTCACGTTTGACTATCTGGGCGCGTTGGGCGCGTCGCTGTTGTTTCCGCTGATCCTGGTTCCGAAGTTGGGCCTGGTGCGCAGCGCGATCCTGTTCGGCCTGATCAATGCCGGCGTGGCGCTGTGGTCCACGTTCCTGTTCAAGTCCCATCTGCCTTCCCCGCTCATCCAGCGCGCCGCCGGCATCGCCGTGGTGCTGGTTCTCGGTGGGGGGCTGGCCACGGCAGACTACATCACCGATACCGCCGACGCGGCGCTCTACTCCGATGAAGTGATCTTCGCCAAGACTACGCCGTACCAGCGAATGATCGTCACCAAGTGGAAGCAGGACTACCGCCTCTACCTCAACTCCCATCTGCAGTTCAGCTCCCGCGACGAATACCGCTATCACGAATCGCTGGTCCACCCCGGCCTGGCTTCGGTGGCCGGGGCGCGGCACGCGCTGGTGCTGGGCGGCGGCGACGGCCTGGCCGTGCGCGAGATGCTGAAGTACCCGGGACTTCAAACGATCACGATAGTCGATCTCGATCCGGAGATGACCAGGCAGTTCTCCACCCACCCGCTGCTGGTCAAATTGAACTCCGGTTCGCTGAAGAGCCCCAAGCTCAAGATCATCAACGCCGACGCATTCCCCTGGCTGGAGAAGGACAACAGCCTGTTCGACTTCGTTGCGGTGGACTTCCCGGACCCCAACAACTACTCTCTTGGAAAGCTGTACACTACGGCGTTTTACCGCCTATTGCGGCATCATGTGGCGCAAACCGGTGTCGTGGTGGTCCAATCCACGTCGCCGATGTTCGCCCGCAGGTCATTCTGGTGCATTAACGAAACGATGAAGCAGGCCGGCTTCAAGACCTATCCCTACCACGCGTACGTGCCGTCTTTCGGTGAGTGGGGCTACGTGCTCGGAGCGCTGGAAGATTGGCGGCCGCCCACGAAGCTGCCCGCGGGCCTCAAGTTCCTCACGCCCACCAGTGTGGCGTCCCTGTTCGAATTCCCGCCCGATCTGGCGCCGGTCGCGGTGGAGGCCAACCGCCTCAACGATCAGACGCTGGTGCGCTACTACGAGCATGAGTGGCGCGAAATCGTGCGATGAAGCCCACCCGGCGTGAGTTCGGCGCCACCGCGCTTGCCGGGTTGGGCGCGAAAACGGACCGCCGGATCGAGGGCGGTTTTGTCTTTGAATCCCAGGAGCGTGGCCATCGCCTGCGCGACAAGTTCCGCTTCGCCGCCCCTCCGGAGCGAGTCAAGATCCCCGTCGTCATTGTTGGCGGCGGCGTCGCTGGCCTGTCCGCGGCATGGCGATTCGATAGGCGCGGCTTCCACGACTTCGTCATCCTCGAAATGGAGGACTCGGCAGGCGGCAACGCGCGTTCGGGCGAGAACGAGGTGTCTGCCTACCCTTGGGCCGCGCATTATCTGCCTGTGCCTGACAAGCGCGACGTGCTGGTGCGCGAGCTCTGCGCGGAGTTGGGTCTGCTGCTGCCCGATGGCTCCTGGAATGAGCGCTGGCTGTGCCATTCGCCACAGGAACGGCTCTTTCTGCACGGCCGCTGGCAGGAGGGCATAGAGCCGTCGATCGGCCTGACCAAGACTGACGTCGCGCAGTACCGCCATTTCGAGGAGCGCATCGCCGAATGGCACGCCACGGGCGTTTTCCGCATCCCCATGGACCTGGGGCTGGCCCAGGCGGCGCCGAAGGCGCAGGCCCTGGACCAGATGACCATGGGCGAGTGGATGCGCAGGGAGGGCCTCTACAGCCCCTATCTGAAGTGGTTCATAGACTACTCCACACGGGACGACTACGGCACACACCGGGAGGACATCTCCGCCTGGGCCGGTCTCCACTACTTCGCCGCCCGCGCGCCGGAGGACAAAGGACCGCTCACCTGGCCGGACGGGAACGGCTGGATCGTCAAACGGCTGCTCGCCAAGCTCGCCCGCTTCGTCCGCACGCAGTCTATGGTGTACCGGATTCAGCAGCAGGGCAGGCGCTGGCACATCCTCACGGAGAAGACGCTCTATGAGGCCGAACACGTCATCTTCGCCGCGCCCACTCACTTCGCCTCCTGGCTGGTCGATCCCGCGCCGCCGCATTGGCCCATCGACTCCGCTCCGTGGCTGACGGCCAATCTCACGCTGGATCGCTGGCCGGCCAACCACGGCGTGGAGTACGCCTGGGACAACGTGATCTACAACTCGCCCTCGCTCGGCTACGTCGTGGCCACGCACCAGAATGTCTCGGTGCACCAGGACCGCAGCGTGTGGACATACTACTGGGCGCTGGCCGACGGCGCCCCCACCGATCAGCGGCGCATCCTGCTCGGCGGCGACTGGCAGTGGTGGAAGGAGAAGATCCTCACCGATCTCGAACGCGCACACCCCGATATCCGGCAGTGCGTGAGCCGCCTGGATATCTTCCGCATCGGCCACGCCATGCCGCGGCCCGTGCCCGGCGCGATCTTCCATCCCGAGCGCCTGCGCCGCGCCCGTCCGCAGGGCTCGCTGGTGTATGCCAACTGCGACCTCAGCGCGTTGTCGCTGTTCGAAGAGGCGCAGTCGCGCGGCGTCGCCGCCGCCGATTACGTCTTGCGAAACATCTCGTCCACAGGGACGCGGTAACCGTTGGCCAGCCGGTTGGTCTTGTTGGCCAGCGCGGTGACGGCCAGCACCTCACCCAGCATCTCTTCTGTCATGCCCTTGGCCCTGGCGCCCGCGGTGTGCGAATGCGTGCAGTACTCGCAGCCGTTGGTAGCGCTGACGGCGACATAGATCAGCTCCTTGGTGAGCGGATCCAACGCGCCAGGCGCCATCACGGCTTTCACCTCCGCCCACACTTGTTGGAGGGTAGGCGGGTGATTGGCAAGCACCTTCCAGAAGTTGTTGACGCGGTCCACCTGGCGGGTGGCCATGATGTCGTCGTAGACGGCGCGCACCTCCGCCGATGCGTCGTCGTATTCGATGAGTCCGCTGACGCCGTTCATGCGATCAGCGCGAACGCCTTCTTCATCGCCGCCGCCGTCGTCTTCAGCGCGTCGTCCGGCGCCATCGCCCGCAGAGGTGCATTGAACGGCTCGCAGCGCACCGGCGCGTCGCAACCGAGCTTGTTCAGCGCGTTCAGGAACTCGCCCACCGGGATCACGCCGGTGGCGCACGGCAACTCGCGCGTGTTGTCCTTCTGCTGCTCCACGGCGATGCCGGCGGGGGCGTCGTTGAGATCCACGGAGATGATGTCGCGTGGCTTCAGTGTCATCAGGTCCGCCACCGTCTCCTGTGCCGTGAACCAGTGCCAGCTATCGATCAGGAAGCCGGCGTTGGGCTTGTTGATTTCGGCGATCAACTCGCGCATCTCGCGCATGTTGTGCACGAAGACAAACCGCCGGGTACTCCAACTGGTCCGCGGTCCGACGTATTCCAGCCCCAGGCTGCACCCGTGATCGCCCAGCACCGCCGCCACTTCGCGCAGCCGGCGCCCGTGCTGCTTCAGGTTCTCCAGGAACGTCATCGTGTCGCTGGACGGAGTGATCCACGTGCTGACTCGCGTGACGCCAGCGCGTTGCAGCGCGGCCGCGCGGGCCGGCAGTGTCTTCATCCCGGTGTGAAAATCATCGTCCGTCTTGCGAAAATCGACGGTCAGTCCGGAGTTGCCCCACACGACGCCTTTGGCTTTCATCTCGTCGAGAAAGCGTTTCAGGTCGCTCTCGCTCAGGCCGGCCAGCCAGCCGGAATCGGCCGTGATGGAATCAAAGCCGTGGCGCTGCGCATGGCCAAGCGCCTCCGGCATCGTGGCTTTTACGCCAATCGACCCGCAATCAAGTTGAATCGTCATCCTGGTTCGCGGCGCTGCGTAGAGCGTGGTCGCCGCGGTGGTGGCAAGCATTTCTCGTCTAGTCATGGCAGAAATCAGAGTCTATCGCATATTCTAGTAGACGTAACCCACCATCATGAGCCTCACCCTGGACCAGATCGTCGAAAGGCTGGAAGATCCGGAAGCTCCAGTGGTGTGGCTGGACCCAAGCACGCCCGACTCACTCTGGAACGATTTGCCGGACGCGCTGGCCGCGCGCGGCCTCACCGTGTGGCCCCTGGATGGCGCCCCCCCCATCACCAGTCACGATTCGCTGCTGAGGCGGTTTTCCGAAGTGACCTCCGCGCCCTGCCCGCCGTTGCTGACCATGACTTCGTTGAAAGACCACCTGCTGACCCTGCCGCCTCAGTCCGCGCTCGGCTGGGTTGTCATGTTTCGCAACCCGGAGCCGTTACGCCAGAACGACGAAGCGGCGTTCGAGGATTTCCTGGAGACCCTGGAACTGGTCCACGAATCGCAGTTCGAGCTACATCGCCGCGTCTTCAAGCTGGTGGTGCGAGACTGATGGCGCTCTACTCCGGCGTGCGGTCAGCCCGCGCCCGCATCTCCTCAATCATCGCCCGCCAGTGTGCCCGCAGGAACGGCGGATTCTCCAGTGAGTCCAGGACATAGGAACGGTCCGCGCGCTCCAGGTCCAGCACAGCAGTGATCATCTCCTCCTGGTAGTAGCCGGCCTCGGCCAGCGGAATCCCGTTCGGCTCGCGGATGAAAGACCAGCCGCTGGATGTCTGCTTCCCATCGGGAGACTGCCCCACCGTGTTGGCGACGCAGTGGAACATCTTGGAGTTGGGCCCCACCGGCTGCTGGGCCCGGCCCGAGAGCCGTTTCCACGCCACCGCTTCGATTTCGTCGGAACTGCACGACGGATGAAACAGAATCTGAGCGCCCGCCATCGCCGGCAGCCGGTAGAGCTCCGGGTGCCGCCCATCCCGGCAGATTACCAGGGTGCACAGGACTCCGTCGATCTCGAACAGCGAAAGCTTGTCCCCGCCCCGGCAATAGCGCTTCTCATCGCGCCCGGCCATGTGCACCTTGGCGTACTCGTGGACAATCCGCCCTTGCGGCGAGATGACGTGCGCCAGATTCAGACACCGGTCCGCGGTCCGCCGGATGGTGCCGGCGATCACCCACAGGCCGTAGCGCCGCGCCTCGGCGGCTGTTTCGTCCAGGGCCTGCTCCACGTCGCCCGCGTTCAGTTCCGCGGCGTACGGCAGATAGTATCCGGTCAGACTCGTTTCGGGAAAGAGCACCACGCGGCTGCCCGCCGCCGCCGCGAGCTGGATATAGCTCTTGGTGGCCTCCAGATTGCGAGCCAGATCGCGCGCCCAATGCAACTGCACGCAGGAGACCGTCAGCGTTTTGATCATTGGTCGATCTTATCGCGGCCGGGCCTCCGCCGGCCGCCCGGGCCAATTCCTCGATACAATAGCGGTTCCGGTAACGTGAGAGCCCTCGTCGTGCGCCTACTCTGGATGTGGCGCCTTTGGCACCGCAGGATATTCATGAAATTCATTCGTACGGTCCTCCTGATTATTACCCCGGTCCTCCTCGTGTCGACGGCGTGCCGCCGGCAGCCCCAGGCCGCAGCCAAGAAAGAGGCCGGTCCCGTGGCCATCAGGACGGCCCAGGTCACTACCAGGTCGATCCAACGGACGGTGGACGGCGTGGGCACACTGTTCCCCTACGACGAAGCGATTATCAGCGCCGAGGTGGAAGGGCGCCTGGAGCAGGTGAGCGCGGATCTGGGTGACCTGGTGGCGCAGGGGCAGGTGCTGGCGCGGGTCTCCGATGAGGAGCAGCGCTATCTGGTGGCTCAGGGCGAAGCCCAGTTGCGGCAATCCCTGGAGCGTCTGGGCTTGAAGGATGAGAAGGACCGGGTCAAGGATATCCGGGAGAC
>JBBQLF010000072.1:0-12188 GCA_038327695.1 Bryobacterales bacterium | reverse complement strand
ACCGGGCCGCCCGGCCGCGCCCATCCCGCCCCAACTCCAGCGGGCGCCCTCGTCCGCGCGCGACCCACCGGCCGCGCCCGGCCCGCCCCAACTCCAGTGGACGCCCACGTCCGCGCGCGCCCCCCGGGGCCCACCGGCCGCGCCCATCCCGCCCCAGCTCCCGCGGGCGCCCTCGTCCGCGCGCGACCCCCCGGCCGCGCCCGCTAGTTCAGCGCGCTGTGGCTCTCCGCCGTCCGGTAGAGGATCTCCATCGTGGAGCGCAGGCCCCGCCGCGTGAGGAACACGTGGCGGAAGGCTTCCAGTTCCTCATCGTGCCCGCCCTGGAAATGCAGGTCGTGGAGGGCGCGCAGGTAGCCCAGCCAGCCCTCGGGTGTTTTCAGCTTCGGGTAGTGCATGTGCCGCAGCAGGTAGCCGTCAAACAGCAGGGAAAACTCCCGCTCCAGCGCCGCCAGCGCATCCAGGTAAAATGGCGCCGAGGCGCGCGTGATGGCCATGCCCTGCAGCAGGGAGTATTCCAGCAGCGCATGCGCCGCAACGCGTTCGTAGAAGAGAGGCCGCCCAATCCGGAGCACGCTGGCAGCCATCTCCAGCGGCTCCAGCCGGTGCTCGAAACAGTAGAAATACCAGCGCGACATCCGCGACCGCAGCAGATACGAGAACTGCGCCGGCTGCCGGATGGCCCAGTCGTCCGGCGCCGGCGGTATCAGGTAGTTCAGCCCGTACTGGGCGATCCACTCCGCGCTCTCGAAACAAAGGCTGAACTCCGGGATTTGCAGTCCCATCGCCAGTCCCTTCAGCTTCGCTACATCCAGGGCCAGGCCATGTTCCCGCAGCCCGCGGTGAAAGTCCGGAAACAGGTCGGCCCGAGCGCACGCGTAGAGGTGCGCCATCGAGCGCTCCTCTCCCTCGGTCCGCCGCAGGTACCAAACCTGCCGCGCCCGGAATTCGATTCCGTTCTGCAGCGAATCAATCGTTGCGCAGAGCTGCCCGTAGCCCGTCTTCCCGGTTCGTTTCGCCCAGCGCCCGGCCCCCACCTTGGAGAAACCCCGCGCCACCGGGCACTTGTTCATCGCCACGTCGGCCGCGCCGGCCAGTTTGGCGAACTCCTCCTGCACCCAGTCGCAATCCAGCAACATGCGGGGCAGTTCGACAAATCCCTGGTTTTCGGCCGGTTTCGGCCCGCTCAAGTGCTCCGAGATCTCCTGGAACTGCCGCGCCATGTGCCATTCGGAAGCCTCGGGATGGGGCCGTAGCTCGCGCGTCATTTCTACCACCAACCCCTGGAACTCCACCAGCAGCACGCCCATTGCATCCGGCGAAGGCTCCTCGGCCAGAAGGTTCGCTGCCAGCCGCAGCGCCACGCTGCGCTTGGCCAGGGCCATCGAAAACTCGCTGGAAACCGAGTCCTCCACGCGCTGCGCGTATTCCATCAGCTCGTCTTCGAAGATCGGGGGCAGCTCGTCTTCATCCAGATGAAGCGCCCCGGCGAACCCGTTCAGCGCCTCGCGAATCTCCAGCAGCGGGTCCGGCTTCACGGCCTTCGGCTACTTGCCGGCCTGTGGCAGAACTTCGTTCATCGAGCCCTGCCGGTAACCGTTCAGATCCAGCGCCACGTAGGTGAAGCCCAGGTTCTTGAAGGCCGCCGAAAGCTGGTCAAACACATCCAGCGAGAGTGCCGCCGGCATCTCTTCCCGCGAGATTTCCAGCCTCGCCACTTCGCCGTGGTACCGTACCCGGAACTGCCGGAAGCCCAGCCGTTTCATCGCCTCTTCGGCCTGCTCCACCTGGCGGATATTGTCCGGCGTGACCTTCGTTCCATAAGGAATCCGCGAGCTCAGGCATGCCGCCGCCGGGCGGTCCCACGTGGGCAGGCCCGCTATCCGCGACAACTCGCGGATCTCCGCCTTTGTCAGCTCAGCATCCACCAGCGGCGCCTTTACGCCGTGAATCCGCGCCGCCTTCTGGCCAGGGCGATAATCGCCCAAATCGTCTTTGTTCACGCCGTAGATGATGGCCAGGCCCCCATAGGACGGCGCGATCTCTTCCATCCGGCGAAACAGCTCGTCCTTGCAGTGAAAGCACCGGTCCGCGTTGTTGGCGGAGTACTCCGGATTGTCAAATTCATGGCTCGGGATCATCTCATGCCGGATTCCGAACCGCACCGCAAACTCGACAGCGTCCCGCTTGTGCGACTCCGGAATCGAAGGGGAGTCCGCGGTAATCGCAATGGCCTTGTCGCCCAACGCCTGCTTGGCCGCCCAAGCCAGATACGCCGAATCCGTTCCGCCCGAATAGGCCACCAGCACGCTGCCCATTGAGCGTAATTCGTTGAGCAGGCGCTCCTGTTTCCGTACGAGCGCGTCCAGATCGAGTGGGACGGCGGCGCCGACTGCGGAGAGCGTGACGAGTTCGGTCATGGCCTCATTATATCGATTGGGCGCCCGAGCCACGGCACGTGTCATCGGAACCGCCGCTACTTGGCGCTGCCGCAACGGTGGGCCACCACGTTCGCCGCCACAGGCGTGCCCCCAATTGCCGATGTCTCCAGAATCAGTTCGAAACTGCTGAGCCGCTCCGGCGGCGCTCCGCAAAGCCGGGTGACCTGCTCCACCGCTTGCGGGGAAAGTGCGTATCGTCCAGCCGCCTCGGTCGCGTCGCGGGACGTACCACCCAGCAGACTCACCCGGCCCGCCCCGAACGGGTTCTTCAGAGAGGCGACGCGCGCGTACAGCTTTCTACCCGTGCCCCGCAGGTCGTCCGATTCGTAGCGCTCCGGTTCGCCCGCCTGGCGGACGCGCGGCGCAAAGTAGCGTCTCTTCTGGGATGGCTCCACCACGTGGTCAAACGCCAGGTGCTTCTGGATCGCCTGGATCCAGGGATTGGCGCCGACGCCGCCGATGAAGATGAAGTTCTCTTGTTCCAGGTCTTTGACCGCCAGGTTGCGGCAATGCCGCGCCTGAATCTGGACGCCGTTGGCGGCAGCGATGCGGCTGAGTTCGTCAGCCAACAGCATCGTGGAGACTCGAACGGTGTAGTTCCCATCCAACAACTGGCGAACCAGGGCGCCCCGGGGCGAGCTGTAGTGCTTGCCCTCCAGAAAGCGGCCGGAGATGAAATCGTCAAGGCTTTGCTGCGCCCCCAACTCATTCCACGCCACAGGCAGCATCGGATCGTCCAGGACGATCACCGCCGGATGCGCCCTGTCGGTCAGGATGTCCGAGAGCGCGTAAGCGTTCTGCGGGCGGTCCGGTGGGCGGCTCCAGAATAGCCAGGCTGCCCACGTCCAGCCGCACACAGCCAGAACTGCCAGCGCCGCCAGCCCAGGTTGCCGCCAGAGGCGAGGCGCGGCCGGTCCGGGCTCAGCCTGGGGCCGGGCGGCAATGACCGGCAGATAGCTGCCCTTCGGGACCTCCAGCCGCCAGGGATCCTCCGCCCCTTCCGTCGAGTAGAACTCAGCGAGCCGGGTGCGAAGCTGCCGCGCGGTGACACGCACGATGTTGTCGAGATTCGGATTGTAGCCGGCCGGCTTGCCGAACACCTGCACGCCGAGCGAATACTCGTTGATCTCATGCGCCCGGTTCTCCAGGGCGCACTTGACCACGAAGGCCAGGAATTCTCTGAGCCGCGGCGACCGTTGAAACGTGGCGCTGGCCAGCAGCCGGTCGGCCACGGCGCGCAACTCACCCTGCGGGCCTGACTCGCTGATTGGGGATGACGTTGCCATGTCCAGGACGTTACAGCCCAATCATATACCAGTAGCGGCTCGTTCGGCCCCCGCTGTAAGTGCAAGACAGGAAAAACTTATCACAGTGAAATCACAGGGAAATGCTGCCCATCCGGGGCTATCTGCCGCACACTGGATGCCAGTTCGCAGTATCTTTCGGGAGTTTCCGCCATGAACCGCCTTCTGCTAGGCAGCGTCTGCCTGGTTGCCTCATTCCTTTTCGCTCAATCGCCCCAGGCCAACGTGAGCGGCGTCATTACCGACTCGCAGAAAGCCAGCGTGCCCCAGGTGGAGGTGAGCGCCCAGAACATCGCTACGGGCCAGACCTACCGCGCGCGCACTAACGACACCGGCTTCTACTCCCTCCAGGCCCTCCCCATCGGCGCCTACCGCATCTCGGCGGAAAAACAGGGCTTCCGCCGCGCCGTTCGGGATCAACTGACGCTGACAACCGGGCAGTCCCTGGAAATGGACTTGGTGCTGGAAGTAGGCGCGGTCTCTGAAAGCGTCACCGTTTCGGCCGAAGCGTCCCTGCTCGAAACCCGGACCTCCGACGCCAGCCAGCTCGTCGAGGCCCGCAGCATCGAGGACATGCCGCTGGGCGATCGCCGCACCATGAACATCATTCGCCTCACCGGCGCCGCCGTCTTCGTCAACTATGACACCGGCGGCAAGCCGAACTTCTCCCTCGCCGGCGGCCGCACCCAGAGCCAGAACTTCTATATGGATGGCGGCACCATCCAGAACATGCGTCTCGGCATCGGCCAGGTGGACACGGACCCGCCGGTGGAGACGGTGGCTGAGGTGAAAGTCCTCTCCAATAGCTATTCGGCCGAATACGGCGGATCGGCCGGCGGCGTGATTGTGGCCACCACCAAGAGCGGCACCAATCGGATCCGGGGCGCGGCCTATGAGTACCTGCGCAACGATAAGCTGGATGCCGCCAACTACTTCGCCCCGGTGGTCAATGGAGAGAAGCAGCGCGCGCCCTTGCGCTACAACGTCTTTGGCGCCACTGTGGGTGGGCCCGTCGTGGTGCCCAGGCTCTTCAACGGCAAAGACAGGGTGTTCTTCTACTTCGCCTATGAAGGTTCCAGGCGGCGTGACGGCGCCACGGACCAGTTCAATACGCCCAGCGCAGAGCAGCGCGCCGGGGACTTCTCCAAGACCTTCCAGGCAAACGGCAGTCTGCTGGCAATCTACGACCCCAACACCACTCGAATCGTAGCCGGCAGGAATGTGCGCGATCAGTTTCCCGGCAACGTGATTCCGCAGGCACGCTTCGATAAAGCCGGCGCCAATCTGGTGCAGTTCTATCCGCTGGCCAATCGCGCACCGGACAACATCACCGGAGCGAACAACTTCCGGGCGAACTATGTCACCGGCTTGAACCGTGACGCCTATCTGGCCAAAGGCGACATCAATATCTCCGACAAAGACCGCCTCAGCGTCCGCTACCTCTATAACAGCGACAACCGCGACTATACCGCCGTGATGACCAATGCCGCCGCCGAGACTCGCGGGCCGGCGTTACGGCACCAGAACTTCTTCTACGGCACCTACACCCGGGTCTTTTCGCCCTCCCTCATCAACGAGTTCCGCTTCACCTACGGCACCCGCATCAACCATGAATTGTCGTTCGGGCTTGGCCAGGGTTGGCCCTCGAAACTCGGCTTGAAGGGCGTGCCGGACAATGCATTTCCGCAGTTCAACGTCACGGGTTTCCGGGCGCTCGGCACCGGTGCTCAGGAACGGCAGCAGTACCCGATTCAGCAGTACCAGTGGGTCAACAACCTCTCCTGGATTCGCGGCAGGAACGCCTTCAAGTTCGGTGTGGAAGTGCGTCCCTCCTTCAACCACGAATTCAACTTTCCCACCGTCTCCGGCAGCTTCACAATGAGCCCGTTGGCCACCGGCCTGCCCGGCACCTCCGCCAGCGGCAACGGGTTTGCCACTCTGCTGTTGGGCGCGCCCACCGGATTCAGCGCGCGTCAGACTGAGGAACTGGACCGCCGCAGCTGGTACACCGCCTGGTTTGTGCAGGACGATTGGGCCGTCCACCCCGACCTCACCCTCAATGCCGGCGTACGCTGGGAGACCGATTCGCCCATCTATGACGTCAATAACCGCATGAACGGCTTCGATATGGCTCAGATCAACCCCGTCTCGGGCACGCCGGGCGTGGTGAAGTTCATGGGGCTCAGTGGATTCCAGACGAAGCCCTACGGCATCGATCTCAACAACTTCGGCCCGCGCGTCGGCCTGGCCTGGAAGCCCTTCGGATCCGCCAACACGGTGGTTCGCGGCGGCTTCGGCGCTTTCTTCGCGCATCCGTTCGATGGCGGCGCTCCCACCTCCTCGTCTCTCGGCTTCGAACTCTCCGCCAACATCAACTCGCCCGACAACGGCGTCACCATCCCGTTCCGTCTCCAGGACGGCGTGCCTGGCCTAAACCCGGCCAAGCCGCCGCTCAACGATAGCTATGGCGCTGTCAAGGCTGGAGTCAATCCCAATACGTCGGTGTCTTTTTACGAGCTGGGCCGCCGCACGGGCTACTCGCTGCAGCACAACCTGGCGATTCAGCGCAACATGAAGGGCGGCATCCTGGTCGAGGCCAGCTATCTGGCCAACCTGTCGAGGAAGCTGCCAAGCTCGTCGATGTCTCTCAATCAGGTTCGTCCGGAGACTCTCAGCGCCGCGTCCACGCAAAAAGACCGGCCTTATCCGCAGTTCACCAATGTCACCCTGAACTTCCCTTCGCTGGGTGTATCCAACTACCACGCCATGATGCTGCGCACGGAAAAGCGCTTCGCCAAGGGCTTCAACTTCCTGGCCAGCTATACGTGGTCCAAGTTCCTGAACAACACCAATGAGGGTGGGTCCGTGCTGGGCGGAGAAGGCGGCACCTACTCCAACCTGTACAACCGCCGCATGGACTATGGTCCCAGCGAAAACGACATTCCGCATCGCTTGACCCTCAGCGGCGTCTACGAACTGCCGGTGGGCAAGGGCCGCATGGTGGACGTGGGCCGGGTGGCCGATTGGATCGCCGGCGGCTGGAGCATGGGCGGCGTCCTTGGGCTGCAATCCGGGCCGGCCTTCACTATCAATACCCAGGTCAATACCGTGTACTCGGCCATCGGCGCATTGCGGGCCGATGTATCGAAGAACCCGAATCTCGGCGCCGGTGAGAGAACTCTACTCCGCTGGTTCGACACGGCGGCCTTCACTCAACCGGCGGCCGCGAAGTTCGGCAACCAGGGCATCAATATCCTCCGGGGGGATGGGCTGGTCAACGTCGATCTGTCGTTCATGAAAGGATTCCCGCTCCCCGGCGAAGGCCGGAAACTGCAATTCCGCTGCGAGCTCTTCAACGGTTTCAACCACCCCAACTTCGGCTTGCCAGGCCGCTCGTTTGGTGGCCCGGGCTTTGGCGTAGTTGGCTCGGCTGGCCCGGCGCGCAGCATCCAAATGGGCCTGCGGCTGGTCTACTAAGCGGCAGTTCACGGAGAGAATCGATGATCAATCGCAGAGAGTTCCTGTCTGCGCCGGTGGTGCAGGCGGCGTTGCCAAAGCGGCAGCCAAACGTGCTCTATATCCATGCGCACGACACCGGGCGCTACATTCAACCCTACGGTCACCCCGTGCCCACACCGAATCTGCAGAAGTTCGCCGAAGGCGGCGTGCTCTTCCGCCGCGCGTTCAGCGGCGCGCCGACGTGCAGCCCGAGCCGGGCGGCCCTCCTCACAGGCCAGACCGCCCACGGCTGCGGCATGGTGGGACTGGCGCACCGCGGATTCCGGCTGGCCGATCCCAAGCGCCACCTGGCGTCATACCTCCAAAACCACGGCTACCAGACTGCACTGTGCAACGTGCAGCATGAGGCGCCGGCGCGTGAGGTGGCTGGCTTGGGCTACGCCGAGATTCTGCGCGGCGCCAACAACAGCGGTCCGAAGACGGCCGAGAAGGCGGTGGAGTTTCTGAACCGGGCGCCGAAGCAGCCGTTCTTCCTGGCCTGCGGGTTCTTTGAGACGCACCGCGAGTTCCCGGTGGCCGGCCCCAAAGAAGATCCGCGCTACACCCAGCCGCCGGCCCTGCTGCCGGACGTGCCGTCCGTCCGGCAGGATATGGCGAACTTCAAGGCGTCGGCGCGCGTCCTGGATGAGTCCATGGGCGCGGTGTTCCAGGCGCTGGCCCGCAACGGGCTGGAGGAAAACACGCTGGTGATCTGCACCACCGATCACGGCATCGCGTTTCCCGGCATGAAGTGCAACCTGACAGACCACGGCATCGGCGTTATGTTGATGATGCGCGGGCCGGGCGGCTTCACCGGCGGAAAGGTGGCCGATGCGATGGTCTCGCACCTGGACATCTACCCGGCACTGTGCGAAGTGCTGGGCCTGCCTAAGCCGGCGTGGCTGGAAGGGCGCTCGCTGCTGCCCGTGGTGCGCGGTGAGCAGGCGGAGATCCGGGAAGAGCTGTTCGCCGAGGTTTCCTATCACGCGGCCTACGAGCCGAAGCGCGCCGTCCGCACGCAGCGCTGGAAGTACGCGCGGCGGTTTGACGACCGCGGCAAGGAGAATCTGCCCAATTGCGACGACGGCCTCAGCAAGAGCCACTTGCTGGAGCAGGGCTGGCGGGATCGTCCGGTGGCTCGCGAAGAGTTGTACGATCTCACATTCGATCCGGGCGAGCGGCGCAACCTGGCAGCGGATGCTGTGCAGGCGCCCGTGCTCAACGACATGCGTGGCCGTCTCGAGCGCTGGATGAAGTCCACGGACGATCCTCTCCTCAAGGGAAAGGTCCCGGCGCCCGCGGGGGCTGAGGTGAACGACCCCGACGGACTCTCGCCGAAGGAAAAGACCCGCGTCCTGGCCTGAGGGAGTTTCCCTCGTTTCTGCGCCATATGAGTCATGCGTCTGTTGCTCCTGCTATTGGTGACTCTGGCCTCCGCCGCCGTGCACCAGGACCCCGGCGGGTTTCGGGTGGAGGTGCCGGACGGCTGGCGGGTCCAGGCCCTGGGCGAGGGGCGCATGGTGGTGAGTTCGCCCAACCCTTGGAAGTTCGTCACCGTGGCGCCGGTGCTGGGGCGGACCGCTGATTGCGCTACCGCCTTGCGCACCACGTTTGCCAACGGCTGGGGTTCGTTTCCAGGAGCCCGAAACGTGACCGTGCGGGCCGCCGGCCGCGGCACTGCCGTGGCGGAGTTCGAGTTCCAGAACGGGCAGAGCCGCGGGGCCGTGCTGTGCGCCGAGACCGGGCGGCGATCCGGGATGTTCTACGGAATGGCTGCGCCAACCGTCGAATTTGCGTCCGAAAGGGGCCGTTTGGTGTCACTTTTGCGCAGTTTTCGCTACGTTTCTGCACCAAATTCGACCTCTCCAGCGCCAACAACCGCGATTTTGCCCATGGAACCGTGGCGTGAAGCCAGCGAAGGCGCGTTCACGACCGAAAAACCCGCCGGCTGGCGCACCGAAGGCGGCGTGCGCCGCGTGTCGAACAACGATGTGCGGGTCGGCTACCGTTTGACGAGCCCGGACGGGCAATCCGGCATGGTGATGGGCGACGTGCGATTGGGGACGTGCTCGGTGGCGGGACCGGGGGGACAGCAGTTCCAGGCCATGGGCCAGAACAACGGAATCCAGTGGTGTCCTTATCTCACGGGCGAGCAGGCGGCTGAGACCTACGCCATGCGTATGCTGGCGCAGGACTGGGGCATCCAAGGAATGCGGATTCTGAGCCGCCGGCCGCGGCCGGATCTGAATCAGGAGTCCACCCAGGCGGCAGCGGCCTACGGGCTGAAAGTGCGGGACTCGTGGGGCGAAGTGCAGTTTGAAGGGACGCGGCAAGGGGCGGCGGTGAGCGGGAAGCTCGTCGGGTTCACGCAGTTCATGGCGTCAGTGGATCCGAACCTGATTGCCGGCACTTATACGACGCAGATCAACGGGTTCTTTGGTCCCCGCGGGCGGGAAGCGGCGCTGGGGGCGGCCATGGGGCGATTGGCCGGTGCTATGCGTTGGAACGTGCAGTGGGTGATGGCCAATCGGGCGGCGGCGCAGCGGGACACGCAGATGGTGATGCGCTTCCTGCGGGAGCAGGGGGAGCGAGGACAGCGGATGTTTGAGGACCGGATGGCCGCCGCCGACCGGCGCGCGGCGGGGGTGGGCGATGTGCTCTCCGGCACGGTGCGCCTGCGGGATCCGGAGGGCAACCAGTACGAAGCCAAGGCCGGCAGCAACTACTACTACCTGAATGAGCAGCAGGCGCGGGTGGTGGGCAGTGACCTGCCGTTGCCGGCCACGGACGGGGTGATTGATCTCCGTCCGCTCGAAGTGATCCGCTGAAGCGTGCCGGATTTTCGGAATGCTGTGTCGGGGAATCCGTCACGGATCGAGGCCTGGGCCGGCCTAAGTCGTTGATTCCAAATATTGGCTAACCGATTGCAACCTCCCGAATCGGAGGTTTCATCTATGTTTGGAGTCGACTGGAGTAATTCGCAGACTTTGTGGCTGAACATCACAAACCTGGGGCTCGGCATCGCCACGGTGCTGGCGCTGGGTGTGCTGGCTTACGGTCTGTTTGGGGATCTGGTGGCGATGCGCAAGCGCTCGCATGTGATGGGCAAGCTGGACGAGGATCTGCGCAATCTGGTGGGCGCCGGATCGGGCGCGCACTTGATGCCGGTGGAAGGTATGGGTTTGACGATGGCCGACGGCGGCGAGCCGGTGCCGCCAGCCGCCAAGCCGGCGCCGCCGCCCAGCAAAGTGTTCAAGCCGCGGAACAGGAAGTAGTGTGATGAGTTGTCCGTTCCTGCGCGAAGGGCGGGCTCGCTACTGTCATGCGGCACCCATCCGCAAGCTGATCCTCGACGGTCCGGGATCGGCCGGCGCGGGCCGCTGCGAGACGGCGGAGTACCGGCAGTGCCCGCTTGTCCTGGCCAATGAAGCGGCGCCCGTCTGCCCTCATCTGGAAGCGATTCACGTGCAATATTGCGGTGCGTCGGGTACGCCGAAGCTGGTCCCCTACAGTGAGGCAGGGTTATCCCGGTGTGGTGGTCCCGGATTCAGATATTGCGAGCTGTATCTCTCAATGGCGCGGCCGCATGCGCGGAAGGACGATCCGGGCCAGCTCTACCACGCCACCAATCACCTTTGGCTGGACGCCGATCCGAGCGGGATGTGCCAGATCGGCATCGATTCCATGCTGGCCCATGTTGCCGGATCGGTGGACCGTGTCCTGTTTGTGACGCCCAAAGGGACGGCCCGGCCTACGGCGGTGCTTACGGTGGGCCAGGCCGAGTGGACCATGGTTTTCCCGAACACGATGCGGATCTCGGAGGTGAACGGCCACTTGCGGCAGGATCCCTCCAGGCTGACGGAAGATCCGTACGGTTCGGGTTGGCTGTTTGAGGGTTGGGAGGTACCGGACCGCACGCGCAGCGGACTGCTGGAGGGAGCGCGGGCGACGGAATGGATGGGCGGCGAGCAGCAGAGGATGGCTGCGTTCGTCCACGCTCCATTGGGGCAGGATTCGCCCTGCGATGGCGGTACGGCTGCGCCCGGCGTGGCCAGGCTGCTGGTGCGGGAAGAGGCGGTCCGGCTCTATCACGAGTTTTTTGCGCCTGAGTTGGCGCGGGAGAGGGAGATCTGATGCGGCGAGGAGTGATTTTATTCCTGACGGGCGTTGCCGTGATCCAGGTGGCTGGTTGGGTGGGGTTGCCCAAGGCACTCTACATCACCAAGCAACAGCCCCTGGAGTACCGTCACAAGACGCACGCCGCGAAGTCCGGCTCGGTCGAGTGTGACGGCTGTCATACATTAGGCGCGGACGGCGTCTTTGCGGGGCTGCCGAAGACCGAGTTCTGCGCCACCTGTCACGCTGAGCCGCAGGGCAAGACGGCGGCGGAGTTGACGCTGGTCAACTCGTACGTGAAGACGGAGAAAGAGACGCCGTGGCTGGTTTACGCGCGGCAGCCGGCCAACGTTCGCTTCTCCCATGCCATTCACGCCAAGCGGGCCAAGCTCGCCTGTGAGCGGTGCCACGGCAAGCATGGCGAGAGCGACGCGCTGCGGCCGTACGAGGAGAATCGCATCAGCGGATACAGCCGCGACATTTGGGGGCGCTCCCTCTCGCGGTTGCGCCGCGTGGCCAATGAAGGGATGAAGATGGACGATTGTGAAGGCTGCCACAAAGAGCGCGGCTTCGACACCGGCTGCCTGAGCTGCCACCGCTAGAGGAGAGGATGACGATGAAACCCACTCGACGGGATTTGCTGGCGCTCGGCGGCGGTGTGGCGGCGGGGGTGTTTTTTACGCCGGTGCCGTGGAAACTGCTGGACGACGCATCGATCTGGACCCAGAACTGGCCGTGGATTCCGCAGCCGGTGAAGGGGCCGGTGGAATGGAAAGAGAGCGCGTGTTCGCTGTGCGCGGCCGGGTGCGGGCTGCGGGTGAAGATGGCGGGC
>JBBQLF010000071.1:0-12190 GCA_038327695.1 Bryobacterales bacterium | reverse complement strand
CATGGCCCGGGTTTTGTCGCCCCGGATGGAAGCGTCAAACAGCTCCACGCTTTCTGCCGGGAAGGCATTCACCAGGCCCGCGATCCAGCCCGTGGCGCCGGCCATGCCGGCTTCGAAAATCAGGTCGTCCACACCGACTAGAATCTTCAGCCGCGAGCCGGTGAGGACGCGCAGCGAAGCGACGCGGCGGACGTCGGCGCTCGACTCCTTAATGGCGTGGAGATTGCCGTGCTCGGCGAGCAGTTCCACCACGTGCTCCGGCAGGAAGTCCGTCTTGTAGGCGATGGGGTTGTTGTACAGCATCGCGGACAGAGGCGTGGCGCGCAGCACGGCGGCCACGTGCGCTTTCATCTCGCGCCAGTCGCCCACATACACATAAGGCGGCAGCACCATCAACCCGCGGCACCCGGCGGCTTCCGCCATCTTTGCGATGCGCACCGCCTCCTCCGTGCTGAGCGCGGAGACGCCCGCGACCACCGGCACGTCCGGGACCAGCGCGGCAACGGCCGTCTTCAGGACCGCCTCTTTCTCTTCAAACGTCAGCGTGGCCCCTTCGCCCAGCGAGCCCAGTGCCACCACGCCCGAGCAGCCGTTCTGAATCAGCCATTGGCAGTGGGTGGCGAAGAAGCCGTGGTCCACTGACAGGTCTTCATGGAATGGCGTAGTAATCGCCGGGATGACCCCAGTCCAGTTCATAGCAAAACTCCTCAACTCTCTATCAGATCACTCACCGGGGCGGCACAGACAGGGGGGCGCACGGAACCAGCGCTCCAGCCGAACAGGAACTCGTTTGCCGCGCCGCAGATGCGGCCCTGGCACAGGCCCATACCGCAACGGGTCTGGAGCTTGGCCTCCCGGGCCGAGGTCCAGCGCGAAATGTCCTGGTAACGAATATCCTCGCAACGGCAAACGATGGTTTCGGGCCGAGCCAGGGTGCTCAGTTCATCACGCAGGGCGAAGGTCCGCTCCAGGCTGGCGCCGAAGCCGTGCCAGGCCGCCCGGCGGCCAAAGAGCTTGCGCGCCTCGGCCAACTCGCCCAGGGCGGCCAGGCCGGCGATCTCGCCCTCCACGAGGGAGCGCTCCACACCGCCGATGCCTGTTACTTCGCCGGCGGCCCAAACGCCCTCGCGCCAGGTTCTCTGCATGGCGTCCACCGTGACAAAGCCGTCGTGCAGCGTGCAGCCCAGCAGCAGGGCCAGTTCCACATTGGGCACGAGGCCGTATCCGGCGGCCAACAGGTCGCAGTCCTGTTCGAAACCGCGCAGGCGAACTCGCGTCACCCGTTCGTCGCCATACGCCTCCTCCACCCAGCAGTCCGTGAAGTAGGGCACGCCGAGCAGCGAAGCACCGAGTTCCGCGCCTTGCAGGATCTTGGATGGATGCCGCCACAGCTCCGCGGCGAAGCCCAGCAGCGAGGATCGCGATGCCTGTTCGGCGATGCACGCCACCGAAGCGCCGCGCTTGCGGAGCAGCGAGGCCACGGCCAGCAGCAGCGGTCCGGTGCCGGCCACGATCACGCGCTTGCCGCGCACATCGAAGCCGCTCTTGACCAGCGCCTGCAAGCCGCCCACGCCCACGACGCCAGGCAGCGTCCAACCGGGGAAGGGAAGAAAGCGCTCCCGCGCGCCGGTGGCGAGAATGACGGGGACTCCGTGGGCCAGCACGCGATCGTCGATGACAGCGCACCCGCCCCGGACCTCCACATGACGCAACCGCTCCGCCCATTGCGCCGGCACGTCGTTGCGCCAGATCTGGCCGCCAGCAGCCGGGTTGTTGTCCAGAACAAGAACCTTGGCGCCTGTTTCGGCGGCCCGGCAAGCGGCGGCGATGCCGGCGGGCCCGGCGCCGGCGACGATGAGATCGAACTCGGTCATCGCGTCGTGATCCTCATGCCCGGCTGGCAGAGGGTCTGGCAGCTCAGTTCGCGCTGGCCGTCGATGGTCACCATGCATTCGTAGCACACGCCCATGCCGCACAGCGGCGCGCGCGCTTCGCCGGAAACTGATTCCCGGAACACGGTGACGCCAGCGTTGAGCATGGCCGCCGCCACGGTGGTGCCGCGCTCCGCGGTCAGCGTGCGGCCGTCCAGATAGATGGTCATGGGCGGCACCTCGCGGGCAAATACGGCTCGGCGGGAATCGGTGGCGTGCGGCCGGTGATGAGATCGGCCAGCAGCCGGCCCGTACCGAGTGACGTGGTGATGCCGAGCCCCTCGTGGCCTGTAGCCAGCCATTGGCGGCCTTCCCACGGGCCGATCAGCGGGAGCTTGTCCGGCGTGGAGGCTCGGAACCCGGTCCAAGTCCGGATGGCCGTCAGTGCGCTGATGCCCGGCATGTACCCGGCAGCGCGTCGTAACATGCGCGCCAGAATCTCCCGGTCGATCTCCTTGTTCTCCGCACCGTACTGCCGCGAGGAGCCGATCAGAACCTGTCCCGTCTTGCGCGGTTGCACGTTGAAGGCGACGGAGTCCCCGCTGGCCGAATGCGCGCTCTTCAGATAACCGAGCTCGATGAGCTGGTGCCGCACGAAGCCAGGATGGCGGTCCGTGATGACGAGATGTCCCTTGCGGGGTGCGACTGGAATGCCTTTCGTGAGACGTGCCGCCTTAGCGCCCATGGCATTGACGACAACACCGGCCGGCACGTCCGCGAGTGCTCGAACCTCTTCGCGACGCACGGTAACGCCGGCCTGGTCCAGCAACCATTGCGCCACCACCGGCGGATAGACGACGCAGTCCGCGACCACCAGCAAGCCGCCCGCCATGCCGCCGCGCAGATGCGGCTCCGCTTCGGCGAGTTGCCGCGCGTCCAGTACTTCCACCGCGACGCCGCGTGCCTCGTAGAACGCCCGTTTGCGGAAGACCTCGGCCATTTCCTCCTCGTCCGCCGCCACCCAGAGCGTGCCGCACGGCAGGTACTCGGCCCCGGCAGGCAGCTCCGGCGCCAGCGCCCGCCACAGGTTGGACGAGTAGTGCGTGAGCGCGAACTGAGCTTCGCTGTCGTCCATCGCGACGACGTGGCCCATGCCGGCCGCGGTCGCGCCGCCGCCGATGACGGATTGCTCGTACAGTTCGACGCTGAGCCCGGCCCGCCGGCACTCCAGCGCGCACGCCGCACCGACAATGCCGCCGCCCACGATCGCCACGTCCGGCGCAGCGCTCACCCGCGAATCCCCCAGCAAAACGGGTCGCCCTCATCGAAGATCAGCCGCGCCTCGGCATTGACATGCGCGCTGCCGCGGATGCGCGGCCACACCTGCCCATCGCGCACAATCACACTGCCGGCAAAGATGCTGCCGACAATGCTCTCCTGGCGCCAGACCTGCCCCTCGGCCAGCTTGCCGTCCGCATGGAGGCACGCCAGCTTGGCGCTGGTGCCGGTGCCGCACGGTGAACGGTCATACGCCTTGCCGGGGCATAAAACAAAATTGCGGCTGTCTGCTTCGCCGTGCGGGGGACCGAACAGCTCCACATGATCGATCTCAGCGCCGTCCGCGCCCGTAATGCCCTGCGCGCTGAGCGCCTGCCGGATGCGCCACGTATAGTCCGTCAACTGCTCCAGATGGCGCAGCTCCAAAGGGCACGGCGAGTCTTTCACCAGGAAGAACCAGTTCCCGCCCCACGCCACATCGCCGCGCACGGTGCCAAGGCCTTCCACTTGTACGGCCACGTCGTGCGCCAGCCGGTAGCTGGCTACATTGCCCACCGTCACCTCGCCGGTCTCATGCCACTCCGCGCTGACTTCGCCCACCGGTGTCTCGATGCGCGCCACGCCCGCCTGGATGCGCCCCAGATAGCCCAGCGTCGCCACCAGCCCGATAGTCCCGTGGCCGCACATGCCCAGGTAGCCGACGTTGTTGAAGAAGATCACGCCCGCGGCGCACTGCGGATCCACCGGATCGCACAGCAGCGCGCCCACCATGGCGTCATTGCCGCGCGGCTCGTTCACAACAGCGCTGCGGAATTCATCGTGATCCCGGCGGAAGAGGGCCAGGCGTTCGGCCATGGTGCCACTGCCAAGCTCCGGTCCGCCGGCGACCACCACCCGCGTGGGCTCGCCGCCGGTGTGTGAATCCACTACGTGTACTTCGCGTCTCATGAGTGCTTCCAGTATGTCGCGTAGCGCCGGTCAATCATCTGATAGAGCGGCTTCAGTGCCAGCCCCTCAGGCGTGGCCGGCGCCTGCACCGGCTTGGATTGATAATCGGGAATGGCGCGGGGCTTGGTGGGCGTGGCGCGCGTCTTCTCTTCGCCCAGATCGGCCGCCAGCACCATAGGCCCTTTCATCTGCGCGCGGATCGATTCGTCATCCGGCATACGCCACTCCCAGCGGCTCATGGGCAGCCGGATCTCCACGGTCTCGCCGTCCTTCCACTCCCGGTCGAGCACCACCGTACCGCCCGGCACGGCGAACGCCTCCACGCTCTTGCCATTGATCAGAACCCGCCCCGGCAGCGTCCAATCCGGCACACGGAGCTTCAGCGCAAAACGCGCCGAGCCCCGGATTGTCAGGCGTGCCCCCTCCTCCGGGAAGCGTGTGTCCATGACGACGCGCACTTTCAGAAAAAGTGTCAACAAGGCGGTTCTCCGGACCAAAAGAGTCTGAAACTCCGTCTACCCAGCCAAGGCAATCTCCATGCGATCCCATTCCCGACGATTCTATCTTCTGACCTTCGTCCTCTGCACGACTCTCGCCGCCGGAGAGAAGGGGCCGGCCTCTTTCATGGATGGCACCTGGAAACTCAACGCCGCCAAGTCCGATGGTGGGCCGCGCGGGCTGCCGGAGTTCCTGACGATCAAAGTAACGACGAACGGCCCGGAGTTCGAAGGGGTCCAAACAACGGAGGCCGGAACCACTCTGCTGAAGTTCCGCAGCGACGGCAAAGAGATGGTGAACCAGTTGCCCGGCGACGCTGAGATGCGGAGCAAGCATCGGGTGGAAAACGGTGTGCTGCTGGCGGAGTACCGCATCATTACCGCTCAGGGAGAGCTCACGCAGTTTGACCGCATCGCCATGCCGGCCGACGGCAAAACCCTCACCACGGAGCGCGAAGTCAAGACCGCGCAGGGTGCCTACAAGCAGAAACTGGTCTTTGACCGGCAGTGAACATTTGCGCCCCTGCACTCGTAGACCGAAGTGAGTAGTCTGTAAACGACTCTACGAAAGGGGTTCAATATGAAGATCGCGTCCGTTCTGCTTCCGCTTCTTCTGATCCCCGTCTTCGCCGCACAAGACCGCGACGGGACCTGGAAGCTGAATTCCGGCAAGTCCACCACCGGCGATCACTCGCCACCCGCGATGACCATGAAGGTGACCAGCAAGGGCGTCGAGTTTGAGGTTCTGCAAACTACGGATTCTGGCGATCTGCTGCTGAAATTCCGCAGCGATGGCAAAGAAGCGGTCAATGAACTACCCGGCGGCGCCGTCATGCGCAGCACTCACCGCATGGAAGAAGAGACGATGATCGGTGAATACCGCATCACCACGCCCGAGGGCTTGATCCAGCAGTTCGACCGCATCACCTACACCGCCGACGGCAAGACGATGGCCATGGATCGCGAGATCAAGACCACGCAGGGCGCCTTCAGGATGAAGCTCGTCTTCGATAAGCAGTGAGCACCGTGCAGACCGACGCGCAGATCGGCCCGCCGATATTGAACGTGGCCGCCGCCCGCGCGTCTTTCACCTGAAGCTCAACCGGCACCCGGCCCAGCAATTGCAGCGCGCTCCAGCCAATCATGGCGATGCCTGTGGCGCCGATGGGATGGCCTTTCGCGATCAGACCCCCGGAGGTGTTGATGCCGCATTCGCCATCCGGCCGCGCCTTGCCTTCCACCCAGTACCGCGCGCCCGCGCCGGTCACCGCTTTGCCGATCACCTCCGTGCCGATGGCGCCCATCACCGTGAAGCAGTCGTGCACTTCGGCCACGTTGACATCGGCCGGTTCCAGGCCCGCCCTCGCGTAGGCTCGCGCCATGGCGCGCCGCGCACCCATGGGCCGCAAGACGTCGCGGCCGGCGGTCCCCAGCGGATCGGTGGCCTGGCCCCACCCGGCGATCTCCACACAATCCTGCGGACGCAGGCCCAGCCGGATCAGGCCCTCCTCCGTTGCCAGGATCAGCGCCGCATAGCCGTCCGTGATCTGCGAACAATCGTACGTCTTCAGCGGCAGGCCATCCACCACGTAACGGTTGATGCCGCCGATGGTCATCGCCTGCTCCAGCGTGATCTGCACCTTGGTCATCTGCGCCCATGGATTCCACCGCGCGTTGGCGTACTCCTGAACGGCAATCTGCGCCAGGTCGGACTCCGCCACGCCGTGCTCCTGCTGATACGCCTGCATCACCTCGGCGAAGATGTGAGGGAAGACAAACGTCTTGCCGCTGCGGTCGTCGGGATGCGAGAAATAGCCAAGCACTTCGCCGATCCGCTTGCCGTCCATCTTGCCCTCGGCATCGCGCATTTTCTCATAGCCCACGGCGATGCCCGTCTCGCCCTCGCCTGCCAGCAGTTTGTGGATCACCGACAGCACCGCCTGCCCGCCCGACGCACAGGCGTTTTCGACGGCCTCGATGGGCTTACCCGCCATGCCAGGCACCATCGCCATCAGCCCGGCCAGCAGTCCCTGTTCGTTCAGCGTGAAGTTGCACGCCGCCGCCACTGAACCCACGTCGAGCGACTCAGCGGGCACGCCGATCTGCGCGCAGCACTCTGTCACAGCCCGCGCGATGATCTCCGGCGCGGTCAACCCCATCAGCTTGCCGAACTTCGACTGGTGATAAGCCGCGATATAGATGCGCTTCATAGCCCTACGTCCCCACCACCACGCCGCCGTCCACCGACAGCACAGTGCCAGTCACAAACGATGCCCCGTGGGAGGCCAGCCACACGTACGCGTTGGCGATGTCGGCCGGCTGCCCGGCGCGGCCCAGCGGCGTGCGGGCGATCATCCCCTGCAGGATCTTCTCCGGCATCGCCTGCACCATCTCCGTCGCGATGAAGCCTGGCGCGACGGCGTTCACGCGAATTCCGTACTTGCCCAGTTCGCGCGCCCAAGTCTTGGTCATGCCGATCACGCCGAACTTCGTGGCCACGTAGTTGGTCTGGCCGAAGTTGCCGTACAGCCCCACTACGGAAGAAGCGTTGAGAATGACGCCGCCACCGGCCGCCACCATGTGCGGCGCCACGGCGCGCGTCGCCAGGAACACGCCCTTCAGGTTCACGTTCACCACGGCGTCGAAGGCGTCCTCGCTCATCGAGCCCAGCAGCACGCCTTCCTTGTACTTGAGCAACTGGCCGTCGCGCAGAATGCCGGCGTTGTTCACCAGCACGTCGATCCGGCCCCATCGGGCCAGCACCTCCTCGACGCCCGCCTGAATGGACGCTGCACTGGTGACGTCCACGTGCTGCGCCAGTCCGTCGGCCCCCGCCGCCGCGTTGCCGGGCGAGACATCCCACGACGCCACGCGGCAGCCCTCTTCCGCAAAACGCAACGCAGTCGCCCGCCCGATGCCGGCCGCGCCGCCCGTCACCACCACCACTTTGTCCTGCAATCCGGTGTGAATCATGACAGTCCATAGGATGCCACGTCTCGCGGAATTTCGAGTGGTCAGTCACTACCGGGCGCGCGCTCAGCCCAACCCGTACTCCTTGAGGCGGTACTGCAGGGTGCGCAGACTGATGCCGAGTTCGCGGGAGGCGTGCGTGCGGTTTCCTTCGTGCCGCTTCAGCGCCTCTTCGATGGCACGCCGTTCCAGATCGCGCATGTTCAGGCCTCCCGCGGCCGGAAGCAGCGCCCCGCTGGTCCCGCCAAACGGGAAGTGCTCCGGCAGGACCGCGCCATCGGCCAGTATCGCCGCGTGCTCCATGGCGTTTTCCAACTCCCGAACGTTGCCCGGCCAGGGATGCGCCCGCAGCGCATAGCGCGCCTCGTCGCTCAAGCGCAGTGCCGGTTTCTCAAACTGGCGGGCCGCCCGGCCCAGAAACAGCTCGGCCAAGGCGTCGATATCGGCCGGCCTTTCCCGGAGCGGCGGAATCTCAATGGGAAAGGTGCTGAGCCGGAAATAGAGATCGGCGCGGAACCGGCCTTCGTGGACGGCGCGTTGCAGATCCTGATTGGTGGCGGCAATCACACGCACGTCCACCTCGACGGATTTGCCGCCGCCGACGCGCTCAAAGACGCGCTCCTGGAGAACGCGGAGCAACTTCGATTGCAGCGTGGAGTCCAGTTCGCCGATCTCGTCGAGGAAGAGAGTGCCTCCATTGGCGCGTTCGAACACGCCGCTGTGGCGGTCCGTCGCGCCGGTGAAGGAACCGCGCTCGTGGCCGAACAACTCGCTTTCGATGAGCGTGGGTGCGAGAGCTGCGCAGTTGACGGCGACGAACGGCGACGATGCGCGGCGGCTGTGCGCATGGAGACAGCGCGCGATGACCTCCTTGCCGACACCGCTTTCGCCCAGCAGCAACACGGTAGCCGGTGTGGGGGCGACCCTCTGCAGCAGGCCGAGAATGTGCAGCATCCGCTGATCCCGCGCGACCATGGCTCCGCACATTCCGGGCGTTGCCGGAGCGGGAGGCTCTGTGGCTTCCACAACCTCAGCGGTTTCACTGTTCAGGGCGAGCGCCCGACGCACCAGGCGGCGAAGCTCGTCGGGGCTGCGAAGAGGTTTTTCGAGATAGTCCAGAGCGCCGCGCTTCATCGCATCTACCGCGGTGGACACGGTGCCGAAACCGGTGATGAGCACAAATGGGGTTTTGGGGGCATGCTCCAGAAACCACTTCTGGACGTCGAGGCCATCGCCGTCGGGCAGCTTCAGATCGGAGATCACGAGGGAATACGCCTTGCTGCCGCACAGGCGGCGTGCGTCACCGACCTTGGCGGCAACCTCCACTGTGTAGCCCTCACCGCACAGAATCGTCTCCAGCAATCTTCGGAAACCGGGGTCGTCATCCACAACGAGAATTGGGTTCATCGTTTTCCGCTCCATCGAATCTCCGCGCAAGTGCCGGTTGGCCGCGCATCTGTCAATTCAATCTCCGCGTTCAGCGCCCGCACCAGATTGCGGACGATGGCCAAGCCTAGCCCGGTGCCTTGCGCCTTGGTGGTCACGAACGGCTGAAACAGCTTCTGGCGGACCTCATGCGGCAGTCCCGGGCCGTTGTCGATCACACGGATGTGGCCAGGCTCGGCCTCCACGCGTACCTCGGTACCCGCCTCCAGGGCGTTCCGCACCAGGTTGAGCACGGCCTGCTCCAACATGCCGGGGTCCGTCGTCAGAGGGAAGTCGGCGCCGTGGAACTCCACACCTGCACTGTGGGGGCGGAGGCGCACTTCCATATCGCGCCAGGTGATGGTGCGGAACTGCGGCAGGGGCGCGCGGGCGTATGCCAATAAGTCCTTGACCAGTTTTTCCAGGCGGCCGGTCTGCTCCAGTGAGGTGTCCAGCCAGGTGCGCGTGTCGCCGGTTGCCCGCTCTTGGGCCAGTTGCAGGAAGCCCTTAAGCGCACCGAGCGGATTGCGGATCTCATGGGCGAGGACGGCCGACATCTGGCCCAGCTCGGCGAGCCGCGCCAGCCGCGCCTGCTTCTCGCGGGCCCAGACGGCGTAGCCCATCAGCAAGCCCATCACCAGGGCAACGGCAATGGAGAGGTAAAGATTTTGGCGCGGCCGGGCGGTGAGGAAGTCGGCTGCCGCGGGGTTGAGGTCCAGGCGGGCGAGGCGTGTGCCGGCATCGGTGTGATACGGGACCCAGGCGCGGAATCCAGCAGGGGCAGTATCCTCCAGACGAAATAGCTCCTGGCCGTCGAAGAAGGGCCGAATGGAGGGCTCGGTGGTGGTGTCGGACGCGCCGTAGGTGCGCACGTCGAGCAGGGCGGGCTCCTCTTCGATCACCTGCTGGATCGGGATCTGTTCGATGCGGGCGGCGATCTCGGCGGCCTTGTTACGAAGGAATGCCCCGCGGGCCTGCTCCAGTTCGCGCAGCATCAGGAGCGCGTTGACGAGGAGGACGAGCGGGAGGACCAGAAGCAGACTGGCCACCACACGCCAGATCAGCCTGGATGGAATCGGAGACATGCGTCTGAATCTGAGGATGCAGAAACTGCGTAGTTGGTGACGGGGTTATTCTCTCGGCTCGGCGCCCTGGCGCATGCCGCCCATCCAGAGCGGCCAGCCGTTTTCGTCGCGCAACTTCAAAACCTTCTTGGTCGTGGGCAACTCGACGCGGATGGCCACAACGTTTTCACCCATCTTGTAGCCCTTGGCTTCCAGCAGGTCGCCAGCCTTGGGCGTGAAGTTCTCCTGCACGAGGTAGCGCATCGATCCCAGGTAGAGTTTTACAGGGCCTTTGGTTGTGTTTACCTCGAGCCAGGGCATACCCTGTCCCATAGCTATCTGGACGCGGGTGATGGTGCCGCGCACCTCGACAACCGGATTGTCTGCGATGGGCGCCTTTCTCTCGTCGCCGGCCCAGGCCGGCGACGAGAGAAGGAACATGGCTAACAGCCAGTTCTTCATGGCTCTTGTCTCCAACTCCAGCTTACTTCTTCACTTGAGCCCGCGGGCACGACTCAGCCTTTGGGCAGTTCTGGCACTGCTTCTGGTCACACTGACCGGTGCACTGCTGTCCCTTGCCTTTGCACTGACCTTGGCCCTGGCATTGACCTTGGCCCTGGCATCGCCCCCCGCCTTGGCCCTGCCGGGCGGCCAACGGCGCGGCGAGCGCCACGCAAAACACCATCATCGTCAGAAACGTCTTCATGAATTCACCTCCGCTCTCTGACCTTGCAGGTTGCGTGCCATCCTCATGTTACTGGGTTTTGCTTCATTTTCCAGCGAATCTGCGCCCGGAATGTGCAACCGCTGCGTGTTTGCCGCGCAGTTCCTGCGTGCTCTGGCCATCGCGGAGACATATTGAACGTAGCGGGTTGGAGCCGGCCGCCGGCATCGCCGCTTTGCTCCCCGGACTGAACTGCGCAGACCCTGCGGCCCCAGGTTCGCCGTCACGCAGATTCTGCACGTTTTCCAGTTGATATTGGGCGGTAGCCGTCGTCATTTCAACGCGTTACGGGTTGGCGTACCGCTTGCATCAAATAGGCTCGACCGCAAATTCTCGAACTACGGAGATCGTCCATGTATCACAGACTCACTTCAGTTCTTTTTTCGACCGCTCTGACGGTCGCGATCGCTTTTGCACAAGGGCCTCGCGGACCCGGCGTTCCGGGCGCAGGTTCCGGACCCGGACCCGCCGCCGCTCCGCGCACCAACTCCGGCTTGAATATGGCAGCCCAGACGACTATTGAGGGTGACATCTCCAGTGTCCAGGTCGCCTACGGCACGCAGTATCCATCCATCGTCGTTAACAAGTCCCAAATCAAGGTTGCCCCCGTCTGGTTCCTTCTAGAGAACGACTTCGAACTGGCCGCCGGGGATAAGGTCTCCATTGTCGCCGCGCCCTCCAACAACACCAGCGACACCTATCTGTATGCGATCCGGATCACCAACAGCGCGTCCAGCATCGTCCTGCGCAATGAGGGCGGTGTTCCGCTCTGGGCCAAGCAGGAGGAAGGTCGAGGCGGCAATCCGCAGGGTCCTTCGAACTGCGGTGCGTGCGTCGATCTCGCCTCGGCGCAGACCGCGACCGGCGTGATTGATCGCGTCACCAGCGGCGCCGGCATCCAGCAGCCCACGCTCGTACTCAAGTTGGCCGATGGCACACTGCTCACCGTCAAGCTCGGCTCCGAGCGACTGATCCTGGCGAGCGACTTCGAGCTGAACCCCGGCGCAACGCTCACCGTGAAGTACGCAAAATCCACCTGCAACGATGAGCTGGTGGCCCTGCAGTTGACCGATGCCAACGGCAAGACTCTCACTCTTCGCAACTAGGTTGATTCGGGCCGCGGGATGGGCGCCCTGGCGGACGCCCATCCCGCTTCGATTTGCGTTACTCTTTTGACAGCAGAGTCACATGGCCACCTTCTGCGATTCACCTTGCCTGATTGCCTCCGCACCAACTGTCTGCCACCCTCGTCTCTGTCTGATACGCCATTCCGTTCGAGGTGACCGCGTTGCCGTGGAACTGCTTTTCGAGCGGCTTTATAGTACTGTCTATCAGCAGGCACGGCGCCTTTGCCGGGAAAACGAAGACGCCGAAGATCTCGCCCAGGAGACTCTGATTCTGGCCTTCGAGGGA
>JBBQLF010000070.1:0-12222 GCA_038327695.1 Bryobacterales bacterium | reverse complement strand
GAACTGCTGGCAAGAAGCGCGGTGGATGCCATCGGTGTCTATCGCCAGCGCTTCGGCATCTACCCGCACCGTTCGCTTTCCATCGTACCGGGCATGGATTCCCCAGCGGGCGGCTACCCGGCCGCGACGGCCCTGGTGGTGGTGCACGGGCAGGAGCGCCTGGCCGAGCGGCCGGAGGCGTTCTGGCGCTGGATTACGGCGCACGAGATCGGGCACCAGTACTGGAGCGAGCACGTGCTGGGACAGGGGCCGGAGAATCTCTCGTGGCTAATGATCGGGTTGGGCGTCTATGTGGATCGTGAGTACCGGCGCGCGCGCGCCATCCCGGCCGATACGGGCGCGCAGTGGCCGAAGTACGTCAGGGGGGTGGAGGAAGGGCTCGATACGACAATCGACGTCACCGGCGAGCAGAGTGCGGGCATCCAGTGGGACTTCAATAACGTCGTGACGCACGGCAAGAGCACGGCTTTGCTGAACGCGCTGGAGGGCGTCATCGGCGCGAAGACCTTTGAGGCGGTCCACAACCGTTGCCTGCGCGAGTATGCGGGCAGACGTCTGGGCTGGCGCGAATTCCAGCGCCTGTGCGAGTTGGAGGGCGGCCAGGACCTGGACTGGTTCTTCGAACAGTGGGCGCGCACATCGAAGAGTGCCATGTTCCGGATGGGCGGCCAGGAGTGCAGGGCCGCCGGAAGCGGCTTCGATTGCACGGTGAAGGTGGAGCGCACCGGCACGATGGTGATGCCCGTGACTGTGGCCGCGCGCTTTGCCGATGGGAGTGAACAGCGCGCGCGCACGGACCGGCTGGCGGGTGTGGACACACTGCACTTCCACGCCAGGGCCGAACTGAAGGAAGCGGTGCTTGAGCCGGATTCGGCTGTAGCGCTGGCTGAACCGCCAGCAGAGGAGGAGCGCTTGCTGCGCTCGAAGGTGCGTGACATGCCGTACACTGGCGCGGGCGCGCTGGCCTTGGAGGCTTACCGGCAGACGCAGAAGCTGAAGATCGAGGATGCAGGGGTGTGGCGCAAGCTGGCGCTGACGCTCTACGACGGGCGCTACTACGAGGAGGCGCAGGACGCGCTGGCGTGGATTCAGCGCAACGACAAGGACGCGCGCTTCCTGGCACTGGTGTGGGAGGGACACATCCTGGACCTGCTGGGCAAGCGCTCCGAGGCGGTTGGGCGCTATCAGGAGGCAGGCGAGGTGCGTGGCTCACCGCGCTGGCAGGTCAGCCAATACGAGCTGATCATCGACAAGGCTTACGTGAAGGAACGGCTGAAGACGCCATTCGTGCGCCGCTGAGGGGCGGCTCAAAGGACGTGCCGGAGGATTGAGCCTCCGGCGCCCGGCTACTGAGTCAGGATGTCGATCGTGGTGGTTCCGGCCACGCGGACCTTCTCATAGGTCTTCATCCACTCGTCATGCGCCGGGTGCTTGGAATAGGCCTTCAGGGCGTCGGCGCTGCTGAACACCATGCAGGCGCCGGCCTGGCGGCGCATCATCTTCACCGGCACCGATACGGTTTCACCGGCGCGCAGCTTCTTGACGTCCTCGGCCGGCGCCGCAGCGTCGGGGTTGATTAAGGTCATCGGCCGCGCCAGCTTACCCAGCCAGACATTGGTCAATCCGGGGATCTTGCCCGGCAGTTCCTTGGTGGCCTTGGTGAACGCGTCCCATTCGGCGGGGGTCGCGCTCTCAATCACCGTATAGGCAAAGCAGTGCATTACCGGCTGATCCGCCGCGTGCAGGGAGCCGGCGCCCAGCGCCATGGCAGCTATCCACAAACCCAGTTTCTTCATGTAAAGCAAACCTCCTCCCAGACAGCATCACACAATCAGGAGCCACGCTCCAGGTTCTTCAGTTCGGTGAGCAGCCGGATGGCCTCCTCCATGTTACCGGCGCGCTCGGCCTCCTTGATGCGCCGGCGCAGGTCATTCCTGACGGCGTCCCGCTCCTCCAGCATCAGCTTGCGCACGCAGGCCACAGCCTGCTCCGTGGTGAAGTCCCGCGTAAGGGTGTCGTCGGCGAACACGAGCGAGATCAGCAGCGCTTTGTCGGGCTCGGTGAGCCGCGCTTCGACGCTGGAATACGACGGCGTCTCGCCTGCCTCGATCATGCGCAGGATGGCCGCCATGATGCGGTGCGAGCGCAACGTGGAGACCACTTTCAACTGGCGCAGCACGGGCGCTATCTCCTCGCGGGCCTCGGCGTTGTCCAGTAGCGCGTGGAGCAGGATCACCTCCGTCGCCTCCAGCGTGATCTCCTCGCGCCGGGTCACCTGGCCGCGCTTTTCAGCGGCGGCCTTGCGGAACTCGTCCAGCACGATGCCAGGCGCCATCTTCATGTAGTCGGCCACATCGTTGGCCACGGCGAGGCGCTCCATCCGGTCCGGCATCTTCTGAATGGCGGGCAGGAGGAACTGGAAGGCCGCCACACGGCCCTCGGGGGTCTGCATATCGAGCCGGGCGCGGGCCCGGTCGGCCAGCCAGTGGAAGTAGCCGCGCGCGTTCTTCAGCGCGTCCAGATAGTCGTCTGTGCCCTTCTCCTTGACATACTCGTCGGGGTCCAGGCCGCCGCCGAGTTGAAGCACCTTGAGCCGCATACCCTCTTCCAGCAGGATGGGGATGGAGCGCTCAGTGGCATTGGCGCCGGCGTTATCGGGATCGAAGTTGACCACCAGATCGGTGGCGTGGCGCCGCAGGCTGCGGGCCTGGAAGTTGGTGAGCGACGTGCCGCACGTGGCCACCACGTTGTGAACGCCGGCCGCGTAGACGCCGATGACGTCCATGTAGCCTTCCACCAGGATGCTGAAGCCCGCTGCCTGCACGGGCTTGCGGGCGCGATTGAGATTGTAGAGCACGTGGCTCTTGCGGTAGATGGACGTCTCGGACGAATTCAAGTACTTCGGTTCGTCGCCCTCTGCCAGCGCGCGCCCGCCAAAGGCGATGATCTTGCCGGACTCCGAATGGATGGGGAACATCAGCCGGCCACGAAAACGGTCAAAGAACCCAGTGCCGTCATTGCGCCGCAGCACCAGGCCGCTGGCCTCCATATCGTCCTGCGCGAAGCCCTGCTTCTCAAACAGGCGCGCCAGCGTCTGCCCGCCGCGCTCCGAAAGGCCCAGGCCAAACTCCTCGGCCGTCGCCTTGCTCAACCCGCGCCGCTTCAGATAGTCCCGCGCGTCTTCGCCCGCCGGCGCAAACAGCATCTCGCGGAAGACCTTGACAGCGAGTTCATGCATCTCATAGATGCCGCCGCGCTTCCTGGCTTCCTCATCGGCCAGATCGCTGCGCTTGGGCAGTGCGATGCCGTTGCGTTCGGCCAGGTATTTGAGTGCTTCCCAGAACGTCAGCGTCTCAATTTCCATGATGAACTTGAAGACGTCGCCGCCCGCGCCGCAGCCGAAGCACTTGTAGAACTGATGGGTGGCGTGGACGGAGAACGAGCCCGTCTTCTCGGTGTGGAACGGGCACAGGCCCACATAGCGCGGACCGGCGCCGGAGCGCTTCAGGCGCACGTATTCGCCGATTACGTTGACGATGTCAACGGAGGACTTGACCTGTTCCGCAAATTCCATCCGCTTGCACTCCGCCCGGGGCAGGGAGACCCCTATTATCGCGCGCGGTAGTCCCCGCGGCTGAAGTACTTCTCCAGCCAGCAGTAGAGAGCGATGAAGAGGTAGCGGCTGCCCATCTCCTTGAGCTTCAACTTCGATTCGCCGGAGCGGCGGTTGCGCCACGTGATGGGCGTTACGGTCCAGGAGTAGCCGCGGACGATGGTCTTCAACGGCAGCTCTACCGTCAGGTTGAAATGCGGCGAAAGAAACGGCCGGCAGCCGTCCAGCGCGGTGCGCCGGTAGGCCTTGAAGGCGTTGGTGATGTCGTTCAAGGGAATGCCAAACAGCACGCGCAGGCAGAAGTTCGCTATGCGGTTGACGACGAGCTTGTGTTTCGGATAGTCGATGACGCCGCCGCCGCGAATGAAGCGCGAACCGAAGACGGCGTCCCACCCTTCGTTGAGGAGTTGCCAGTAGCGGACGACGTCGCGGCAGTCGTCGCTTTCATCGGCCATCATGACGACGACGGCGTCGCCGCTGGCCTGATCGAAGCCGAAGGTGATGGCGCGGCCAAATCCGTGATCGCCTGTGTTTTGGACCGGATGCAGTGCGGGGAGGCGCAAGGCGAGTTCATTGAGAATCGCCCACGTGCGGTCCGTGCTGCCGTCGTCGACCACCACGATCTCATGGTCTATACCTTGCAGCCGCAACTCCACATGCAGATGCTCCACCGTGGACGCGATGCAGCCTTCCTCATTGTGGGCCGGAATGACGACGGAGAGGCGGTGCAACGGTTCGTGGGAGGAGGGCGTCACAGGCCGCTTCTCTCCAGCCAGTCCGGGTGCAACTCCGCATGTTGTGCGATCTCTTCGAGCAACGCAGGCAGGGTGGTGGCGGGTGTCCAGCTGAAGTCGCGCTCGACGCCCCGGTTGTCCATGATCACCCACGGGATGTCATAAGGCCGCGGCCGCAGGTCCTGGGCCGGCGCCCACGCGCCGAAACGTGAATCGCACCAATTGTTTAATAGCTTCAGCGACATGGCGTTGGCGGGCCCGCCGCCGGCGGTGTAGAGGCGCTGCCCGCCTTCGCGCGTGGTCCGCATCTGCTTGATCGCCAGAGCGGCCAGGTCTCGAGGGTGGAACGCATCGCGCACCTGATGGCCCCGGCCCTCAAAGCCGATGTAGCGCAGGGCGCGCCGCCGCAGATGGGCGTTCAGCCAGAAGGCGAAGATGCCCTGATCCGGGGTGCCGAACTGCCCGGGGCCGGCCAGCACGCCGCAGCGCGTGACCCACACGGGGAAGTCGAACGCCGCGCCATACTCCAGCGCCATGGTTTCGCTGGCCAGCTTGGTGGCGCCGTAGAGCGAGACGGGCGCCGTGGTTGGGAACTCGATGCCGATGCCCGCGGCGGAAACGCCGGCCGGCAGCGGCGCATCGGCGTCCAGGACGAAGGCGCCGCCGCGCACCTGAAGTGGCAACCGGGCGAGCACGGGAATCGAATAGACGCGGCTGCTGCTGAGCAGCACCAGGCCCGCCGAGTGAGCCTTGCAGTACTCCAGCACGTTGCCCAGCGCCGCCAGATTGTGTTCGAACAGTTGGCGGCTGCTCCCGCCGCCGCCGACGCCGGCCAGCACGCTGGGGTTGGCCGCCGCGTCGATCACCCAATCGGAGGCCGGCAGGGCCGCCATGTCGCTGGCCACGCGAATGTCGCCGTGGATGAACTCCACGCCCAGCGCCCGCAGCCGGGCGCGGTTGGCCTCCGAGCCCGGCCGCATCAGATTGTCGATCCCGCAAACGGTCAGGCCTTCGGCCCGCGCCAGCAGAGACTCGGCCAGCGTGCTGCCCACAAACCCGCAAATGCCGGTGATCAGGACTTTCATTGCGCGCTCCTTGCCAGCCGTTCCAGCCAGCCCTTGGCCAGTTCGGAGAAGATCTCCGGCAGGCGCCGCGTGATGTCCCAGGCCGGGTAGTGGGCCTTCATTTTGCGCAGGTCGCTGTAGTAGCAGATGTGGTCGCCGATTCGATTCTCGTCCACATACCGCCGCGCCATCTGGCGGCCCGCAGCCTGTTCGGCCATCTGGAAAGCCTCCAACACGGAGCACGAGTTGGCCTTGCCGCCGCCGAGATTGTAGACCTCCGCCACGCGCGGCGCTTTCCAGAATTCAAACATGAACCGGGCCACGTCCTCGGCGTGGATGTTGTCGCGCACCTGTTTGCCCTTATACCCGTTCACCCTGTATTGGCGGCCTTCCACGCAGCATTTCATCAGAAAGCTCAGGAAGCCGTGAAGTTCCACGCCGGCCTGATTCGGCCCGGTCAGGCAGCCTCCGCGCAGGCAGCAGGTGGGCATGTGGAAGTAACGGCCATACTCCTGCACCATGACATCGCCGGCCAGCTTGGAGGCGCCGAACAACGAGTGCTTGCACTGGTCGATGGAGAGGTCCTCAGCGATGCCGTGCTCAAAGGCCGGGCCGGCGTAGTCCCAGCGCGTCTCCAACTCCCGGAGCGCGATGGTGTTGGGCCGGTCGCCGTAGACCTTATTGGTGGACATGTGAATGAACGGCGATTCGGGGCAGAACTGGCGCGCCGCCTCCAGCAGGTGCAGCGTACCCAGCGCATTGACCTCAAAATCGAGGAACGGAATCTGGGCTGCACGGTCGTGCGAAGGCTGTGCCGCGGTGTGGATGATGAGGTCCGGCCGCAAGGCGCGCATGTAGTCGAGCACACCCTGGCGATCGCGGATGTCGAGCGCCGAGTGACGGTAGCCCGGGATCTCCCGCTGCAAGCGCGCGAGCACCCAACTGGTGTCCCCCTCCGGACCGAAGAACACCGCACGATGGTTGCTGTCGATGCCGGCAATCTGGCAGCCCTGGTGGCCGAAATAGACCGAGACCTCGGATCCAATCAGCCCGCACGAACCAGTTACGAGTGCAGTGGGTTGCGCCATGAACGTCTTCTTCTAAGATCGCATTTCCTGCCGGGCCGGCCAGATCCTCTAATTGGCGCCGATGACTGTGGTGTAGCTGGTGGCCGACAGCGGCACCTGCGCCTGCCCGTCCGTAACGGCGACGCGGCTGGACTCCGCCATGCCGCGCCCGGCGTCGGTGATCCACACGCGCAACTCCTTCACCGTGGCCGGAAAGCCCGCGAGCGTGGCGGTGCGCGCGGCGCCGTTGTTGACCACGTGAACCGTGTAGCTGCCTTCGGCGATGTTGCCAAAGGCGGCGCAGGTCAGGTTGGGCTGCTTGGCGCACGTCACAGGCAGGGCGAACGAGCGCGGCGGCGTGGATGCCAGTTGCTTCAGATTCCAGTAACGGCGAGTGGGGCGCAGGGGCCCGTTGTCGTTGAAGATGCCGCCGCCGGCCATGACGGAATAGTCGGCCGTGAACTGCCATTGGAGGATCGACTTGGGCTGCGCGATGGCCAGGATCCGCAGATAAAGGTTGATCTCATAGAGCGCGAAGGACTGCTCGCTCAAGATCTGCGGATAGCGATACGCGGCGGCGTCGGTGCTGCCCTCGCCGACGATCAGCGGGAGATTCAAGGCTCGCGCGGCATCGCGCCATTGTGCGAGAAGTTCGTCGGTGCAGCCGCGCCAGGAATGGAAATCCACGGCGCCGATGTACTTGACGGCCTCCGGATCGCGCATGGCGGGCTTGATGAAATCGATCGGGTTCGCGTCGGAGGTGTCGCCGAGTGCGAGCTTGGTGGCCAGGCCCTTTTGCGCGAAGTGCGGCCCCAGCGTCCTGATGAGTTCGGCGTGTTCCCGCGCGGTCTGCCGGACGTCGATGCCCAGGTCGGACTCGTTGAAGCTGAACATGGACGCCTCGACGCCGTACTTCTCTTTCAGCCACAGAAGATAGCCCGCGATGGATTCGCTGATGCGCGCCATCTTGTCCGGGTTGAGCGGATTGCCGCGCGGGCCGGGCCGTGGTGGTGGTCCAAAGACGCTCCCGCCCCGAGCGGCGGCGGGCGTCTGCAGGCCCGAGGGCCCCGCGCCGCCGGCCGTGAAACCGGCGCCTGCGCCCAGGATCGCCCAGGCCGGCGCCTGCCAGGCGCTGACGATCACGGGCATGCCCTTCTGCGCCAACCGCCGGGCCATCTCCATCGCCTGGTGCACGCGTGGATTGATGGTGCCCGCGCGGGCGGCCGCCAGCGGATCGGTGTCTTCATCCGGGTGCCAGAGCCGCCAGGGCATCTCCACGCGGCCCCAGGCCATGCGGATGTTGTCCAGGGTGTAGTCGATCACCTGGGGATCCGTACGCGGGTTCTGCAGGCGGAAATTCCCGCCGAGGCCGTCGAACATCTGGCCGGGACGCGTGGCGTCCATCGTGATTTGCACGGGGTTTTTGTCCAGATCGCCGATGACCTTGAACGAGAAACTCCTGGTGCCGGTCTGGGCAGCCGCTGTCTTGCCCATGATGACGGCGAGTAGCACCTGGAGGTTGTAGCTGCCCTTGCGGCGGTCGTCGCGGACGATGACCAGAGCCGGCTCGTTGAACATCACCTCAATCTGGCGCGTGCGGCTCAGGATGCGCAGGCCTTTCGCGTTGGCGCGCAGGTATTCGTTTTGTTCCGCTTCGCCAGCGGCGAGCGACGTTCGTCCGGCGGCAGGCGGATCCGGCTCGATGAGTTCCACCGAACCGCCGGAGAAGACCACGGCGGGCAGTTCGATGCCGAGGAACGCACCGCCGATGTTGGCTTCGGCGGGGGAGGTGAACTCGAGATCGACCTTCGCCGTGCCCGGGCCGGTGTCTTCCACCACCTCGGTGGCGGTCATGATCCAGCCATCGCCCAGCGCGTCACGGAACTGGCGCGGGGCTCGCATCTGGATGTTGACGATTTCGACCTTGCCTTTGCGGACGTAGTTATTCTGCTGTTTCTCCCGGCCGGTGCAGCTCACATCCGCCATCTCAGGCTGGGCCACGCACATGCTGGTGGCGAGCTCCAACAGGTGGCCGTCCACTCTGAGTCCGGTGAGATTGCCCCAAGCCATCACTTCCGGCTGGGCGCACACGGTGCCCGCGCAGGCAGCCATCAAGAAAAGAGAGCCGGCAATCCGATTCATACGCCAGATCTTATCGCAAGTAACAGCTAGTGGCATGATAGAGTCGGTGGCCGGATGAACAGGGAGAACTCAACAATGAGGACGCAGATCGCGGGATGGATGTTGGTGATGGCGGCGCCGGCAATGATGGCGCAAACGGGGATCTTCGAAGGCCACGGGGACATTGGCACGGTGGTGCATCCGGGGTCTGTGGAGTACGACGCCGCGCAGAAGAGCTACCGCGTGACGGCCAGCGGCGACAACATCTGGGGCAAGGCGGACGCGCTGCACTTTGTCTGGAAAAAGGTATCGGGCGACGTGTCGCTGTCCGCGGAAATCGCTTTCGCCACTACCACTGGCGATCCGCACAAGAAGGCTGTGCTGATGTTCCGCCAGAGCCTGGATGCAGGTGCGGCCTACGCGGATGCGGCGGTGCATGCCAGCGGGTTGACGTCACTGCAATCGCGCGACGAAAACGGCGCGGCCACGCATGAGGTACAGGCCAACGTTTCGGCAATCAAGCGGGTGCGGATCACCAAGGCAGGCGCGTATTTCTATCTGTCCGTCGCCGGGGCAGGCGAGGAGTTCCGCTTGTCCGGGGCATCCATGAAGGTGGCGCTGGCCGAGCCGTACTATGTGGGGATCGGCGTCAGCGCCCATAACAAGGACGCCATCGAGACGGCGGTTTTCCGAAACGTCGAACTGGGGTCCGCGCCGTCTGGCCAGCCGAAGCTGTACAGCACGCTGGAGACCGTCACGGTGGCGTCCACTGACCGGCGGGTTGTCTACACTGCGCCGGGTCTGTTTGAGGCGCCCAACTGGACCAGCGACAACCAGTTGCTGTTCAACGGCGACGGGCGGCTGCATCGCGTGAGCGTGGATGGCGGCAAGCCGGTCACCCTCGACACCGGCTTCGCCACCCGGTTGAACAATGATCACGCCATCTCACCGGATGGCACGCTGATGGCCATCAGCGATCAATCGCAGCCTCCGCGCCGGTCCATCATTTATGTGGTGCCGATCGGCGGCGGAACCCCGCGCCGCGTCACTGAGAAATCGCCGTCCTATTTTCATGGATGGTCGCCGGACGGCAAGACTCTGGCCTACTGCGCGGACCGCAACGGCAACTTCGACGTCTACACCATCCCCGCCGCGGGTGGGGAAGAGACGCGCCTGACCACGGCGGAGGGGTTGGACGACGGCCCGGAGTATTCGCCGGACGGCCAGTACATCTACTTCAACTCGATTCGCAGCGGGCTGATGCAGATCTGGCGGATGAAGGCGGATGGGAGCGCGCAGGAGCAGATGACGCCTGACGACGGGTACAACAACTGGTTCCCGCACATCTCGCCGGATGGGCAGCGCATGGTTTTTCTCACTTATGAAAAGGGCGTCAGCGGGCACCCGGCGAACAAGGATGTCAGCCTCCGCATCATGACGCTGGCTAACCGGAAGATCACGGTGCTCGCCAGTCTGTTTGGCGGCCAGGGCACCATCAACGTGCCCTCGTGGTCGCCCGACAGCCGCCGGCTGGCGTTCGTCAGCTATCAACTGGTGCCTTGAACACACGGGCCGCTATTTCAGGCCGGCCAGTGACTGCGCCGCCTCCGGATCGTCCTTGGCGAGCTTGGCGTAGAGCGTGTACTGCTCGCGAGCCTCGCCGTGGCGCTTCAGCCGCGAGAGGGTCTCTCCGGGCAGCAGGTGCAAGCGGGGCACGCGGGAGGCGGCGTCGGCGGCGAGACCTTCGCGGGCACTCTTCCCGGCCCCTGCCAGGCCGCCGTCTTTGAACTGGGCGGCGGCGGTCTTCCAGTCCCGCTGCCCGGCCGCCATCTGGGCGAGTTGGAGCACCGGGCTGCCGTAGTTGGGATCGGCTTCCGCGGCTTTCTGACAGGCGGCTTTGGCCTCGTCCCGCCGAATGGCGCGGTCAAGAATCTAGCCCATTGAGTAGTACGCCGATGCGTACGCAGGATAGAGCCGCACGGCCTTCTGGGGGCGCTGTGGCGCATCGCCATCGTTGTGGGCCCTGTGGCCCCGCAACGCCAGCAGGAACGCCTTGCGGGCCGCTTCCGGCGCGTTGTAGCTGGTCCGGCTGATGACCGTCCCCGCGCCGTAGGCGTTGATCGAATTCAGCAGGATGTCACCCAGATTGAGACCGGACAGGTTGACGATGCGCGAGGGGTCCTTGCGGTAAGGCTCGAAGCCAGGCACTCGGATCACCGCCTCGCAGCCGCTCATGCGCGGCAATCCGCTCAAGCCGTTGGCAGCTTTGCTATTGCTCAGCATCTGTCCCAGCACGATGGAGAACCGGCCCTTGCTGCCGGTCACGTCTCCGCGCCCGCCCATGGCGCTTTCCCACGACGACAACGGGCTGTTGCAGACGACGTGGACGGGGACCGGGCCGGGTGGCGGCAGGTTCTTCTCCAGCAGCACCCGTCCGGAGATGGCCAGCGTCATCGACATTAACGGCCCGTCTGGTATGTCCCCGCCCGGACCGGCGCCCCTGCCCCCGCCTGCCGGGCTCGTAGCGCCGGCCGCCGGTGACGGCACGGGAGTGGGAGCGGGGGCCGGTGGAGCGGGGCCGCCACCGCCAGTGGTTTACCCCTGCATCGCCACCACGCCGACGGCGGCGAACGGAAGACCAACGACGACGCCGAATCCCATGCTGCCTCCAAACAGATCCGAGTATCCAGCGAGGAGACTGCTACCAGTTCGAGATGGTTCCATCGGGAAACTGCATCAGCTCATCCCGCCACGTCACACCCGCCTTGGCCGCCTTCTCCACCTCCGCCCAATTCACACGGATGCCCAGCCCCGGCGTCTCCGGCACGGCCAGATGCCCGTCCTCGTCCACATCGAACATCGGCCAGTCCCGTTCGTCCAGATACCGCAGCCACGGATCCACCTCGCCGGTGGCGCCGCTGGCGTTGTAGTGGATCCCCTTGGACCATTCCAGAATCCAGCCCGCGCGGCTCTGGGCCACCACATGCAGGCAGGCCATGAACGCGATGGGCGATAGCGGGCAGTGCGGCGCGATGGCCAGCCCGTTGGCCTCGCACATGGCCGCGATCTCAGCCGCATTGGAGATGCCGCCCACATGCACCAGGTCCGGCTGCAGGATATGGGCGGCGCGCGCGGCAATGACGTCGCTGAACTCGGCCACCGTGCACATCCGCTCACCCGTTGCTATCGGCACATGGGTGATGCCGGCGATCTCCGGCAGCCAGCGGTTGTAGTCCGGCCGCACCGGCTCCTCATAGAACAGGGGATTGCAGAATTCCAGCTCCTTGGCCAGGCGCCGCGCCATGGGCACGTTGCAGCGGCCGTGGAAGTCAAACGCGATATCCACCAACGGCCCTACCGCCTCCCGCACCGCCCGCGCCCGCTCCACCGCCGCCCGGATGCCGCCATAGGTATCCACCGCGGCCAGCGGCGGGCATGCGTTCATCTTGATGGCGCGCGCTCCCTCCCGGACCACGCGTGCGGCTTCCTCCGCCGCCGCCCCCGGCGCGTTGTTGTTGCCGCCCGCCCAACGGTAGACTTTCACGCGGTCGCGCACTTTGCCGCCCAGCAACTGGTGCACCGGCGCGCCGGCCGCCTTGCCGGCCAGATCCCACAGCGCGATC
>JBBQLF010000069.1:0-12248 GCA_038327695.1 Bryobacterales bacterium | reverse complement strand
GCCGGACATCCTGCTGGTGACCGGCAGCGTGTATCCGGAGGCGGAGAAGGACCTGCCGGCCTATCCCTACCGCACCATCCCGCTGATGTTCCGCAATCTCGGCGGCGGCAAGTTCGAGCAGTTGATCGAGATGGCCGGGCCGGCAATGCTGGAGCGCCACTCCTCGCGCGGCTCCGCCTTTGGCGATTTTGACAACGACGGCGACGTGGACGTGGTGATCTGGAATCGCAACGAGCCGCCGTCGCTGCTGCGCAATGACCTGAAGTCATCGAACCACTGGTTGCAGGTGCGCCTCACCGGCACGGTGTCCAATCGCAGCGCCATCGGCGCGCAGGTGACGCTGGAGTTCGCCGGCCGCAAGAGCACGCAGGTGGTGCTGAGCCAGTCGAGTTTTTATTCGGCCAGCGATCTGCGGCTGCACTTTGGGTTGGGCGCGGCGACGGGGGCCACGATTACTGTGAAATGGCCCTCGGGGCGGAGGCAGGTGCTCAAGGCGACTGCGGTTGACCGTATCCTAGAGATCGTGGAGTCGAAGTAGCTATGCCGCCGCCTTTCATCACGCGAGTGCGTCTCAAGAACTACAAGAGCATTGGGTATTGCGATGTGGAGTTGCAGGCGCTGACGTTCCTGGTGGGGCCGAACGGGAGTGGGAAGAGTAATTTCCTGGATGCGATCCGGTTCGTCTCCGATGCACTGCGGCAGTCCCTGGATCAGGCAATTCGCGCACGTGGCGGCGTGAACCAGATGTCCCACCGATTTGCGGATGATCCCGCGGGCTTCTCCATCTGGCTCGATATCCGTCTATCCGAAACCGAATCAGGTTCGTACTCCTTTGAGATCGAGAATCGGCCCGATGATCTAGGCTTCACGGTCAAGGCGGAACAGTGTCGCCTATACTCGCCCAGCGGCACATCTCACTATCACGTTCAGAACGGAATCGTCTCTGCCTTCACGGCCGGGAACGCACCGCCTGCGGCTTCCGACCGTCTCTTTCTGGTCAATGCTTCAGGCTTTCCTCCGTTTCGCCTTGTCTACGATGCCCTGTCACAGATGGGCTTCTACAACATCAACCCCGATCAGGTTCGCTCTCTCCAGCCCGCCGGCTCCGGTTCCCTGTTGCTTCACGACGCCAGCAACGTTTCCGCGGTGCTCGATCGAATGTTTAAGAACGAATCGCCCGCCAAGGAGAGGCTGGAGCAGTTCCTGGCCGCCATCGTGCCAGGACTCATTCGCGCTGATAGCTATGTTCTCGGAGGTCTCGAAACGGTATCGTTCCGCCAAGTCTTCACCACGCCTCGCCTCTCGAAACTTGATCGCGTATTGCAGATCGAAAGCAGTTCGCCAGCCAGCGCTGTCTTCTTGGCGCACTCAATGTCGGACGGCACACTGCGCGCCCTTGGCGTTCTCGTCGCCCTCTTTCAGTTTGGATTGGGCCGCGGAAATGTCCCCCATCTCATCGGCATCGAGGAACCTGAGAGCGCCCTCCACCCCGCCGCCGCCGGAGTTCTGTTTGATGCAATCCAGGACGCTTCCGAGCGGCTGCAGGTCATCATTACGAGCCACAGCCCGGAGCTACTCGAAGACAAGAGCCTTTCGGTCGAGTCCATCCTCGCAGTCGTCTCGGAGAATGGCGAAACCCAAATCGCGCCAATTGACGAGGCGAGCCGTGACATGCTGCGCGACCGCCTCGTCACTGCTGGCGAGTTGCTGCGCATTGGGCACCTCACACCGGACCCGGAAGCCGTTGAACGCGGACGTACTGACCGGCGGAGCTTTTTCGAGGCCCCAGCGGAATGACCCAGGTGGTGATCAAATGCATCGTCGAAGGTAAGGGCGAGGTCGTAGCCCTGCCCGCGCTTCTGCATAAATTGATCGGCCAATTCTGCCCAGACTGCCTACTCATTACTCCGCCTCCAATCCTCAAGACTCGATCGTCACTCCCCAAGACCGGCGGACTGGAGAAATGGGTCGAGGTCGCAGCACGTAACACACACCGGAAGGGCGGCGTACTCGTACTGCTCGACGCCGACGACGATCTCCCTTGCCAATTGGCGCCCGCGCTCCTCGCCCGCGCGCAGTCCGCCTCCCAGGGCTGCCCGGTCTCCGTCGTCATCGCAAACCGGGAGTTCGAATCGTGGTTCCTGGCAAGTGCGGCCTCGTTGGCAGGAAAAGAGGGCCTTTCTGCCAATCTGTCCGCGCCCCCCAACTTCGAGGAGATCGGTGACGCAAAGGGCTGGTTCAAGCGGGAGAGGGCTGGAGCCGGCGGCTACCGCCCCACCCTGCACCAGGCCGCCCTCACCCGCCGCAACTCCCCCTCCTTTAACAAGCTCTGCCGGGACGTCCAGCGCCTCTGCCAGGAGGTCACCGCGCGCTTCGGCGCCACCTAGCCCATGCCCCGCCGCCTCTCCATCCCGCTGCTCTACGCCGCCTTGGCCGCCGCTGCGGCCGCCACTGCCATCCTTCTCTCCTGGACACCCCTCGCCGCGCAGTTCGACAACAACATCTACGACTATCTGTTCCGCCTCCGGCCTACCGCGCGCGCGGCCACCCAGGCGGCGCTGGTCACCTTCGACGAGCGCTCGCTGAACGAGCATGGCGGTCCGCGGGCCATCCGGCGCGCTCTCGCCGCCGCCCTTACGCAGATGGCCGCTGCGCCGCCCTTGGTCGTCGCCGTCGACCTTACTTTGGCCGACAACGGCGACGAAGCCGAGGACGCCGCGCTGGAGGCGGCGTTGGCCCGCACCACCAATCTGATCCTCGGCTGCGAGATGATGCCGGACTCCTCCGCCTGGCAGGACCCCATTCCGGGCTTCCGCCGCTCGGCCCGGGCGCTCGGCCACGTGCACGCGCTGGCTGGCCCGGACGACGAGATCAACCGCCGCGTGGCCCTGGAGCGCGTCGCCGGGCGCACGCGCCGCTGGGCCCTCTCGCTGGAAGCCCTGCGCCTGGCCACAGCCACGGCTGAGATCGAAAGCTCACCGGCGGATCTGACGCTCGGCGCGCGCGTCATCGCCTCCCGCTGGGATGAGGGCCGGCCGTTGTGGGTGCGCTACCGCGAGCCTGCCGCCATGGTCCGCGTCCCCATTGGCGACGTGATCGCCGGCCGGCGTCTGGGCGAACTCCAGAACCGCGTCGTGTTCATCGGCGTCACGGCTCAATCCGCCGTCCGGGATCGCCTGTTCACGCCGCTGTCTGGCGGCGTCCCCATGCCCGGCGTCATCATCCACGCGCAGGCCTACGAGACGATGGCCGGCGCGGATTTCCTGCACGAAACGGGCCCGCTGATCCCGATCGTCCTCGCACTGGCATTCGCCGCCCTGGCCGCCGTGCTGTTCACCTTCGCGCGCGGCTGGCTCTCCTACACCGCCGCCGCGCTGCTGCTGCTGGCCGCCCACGCCACGCCGTATCTCTACTTCACCCAGGGCGTCATCCTGCGCCCGTTCGCGCCTCTGGGCGCTGCGTGGCTTGCGGTGCTGACGTGCGCCGGCCTGCAGTACTTTTACGTCCGCCGGCAGCTTGTCGATAGCGAAGCCACCACCACGCGCTACCAGCAGGCCTTCCACTTTGTCGCCCACGAAATGCGCACGCCGCTCACCGCCATCCAGGGGTCGAGTGAACTGATCACGCGCTACAATCTGCCGGACCCCAAGCGCAAGGAACTCGGCCAGATGATCAACTCCGAATCCAAGCGCCTGGCCAAGATGATCACCACGTTTCTCGATGTCGAGAAGCTCACCGCCGGCCAGATGGAACTGCGGCTCTCCACGTTTCCCTTGCAGGAGCTCATCGACGTCTGCTACCAGCGCGCGCTCCCGCTGGCGGAGCGCAAGCAGATCCGCATCACGTCCGACATCGCTGACTCGCTCCCCATTCACGCTGATCGCGAGTTGCTGGAGTACGCGCTCTACAACCTGATCACCAACGCCATCAAGTACTCGGCGCCGGAGACCGATATCGTCGTCTCGGCCCGCGCCACGCCGGATCAGATGAGCATCTCCGTGCGGGACCAGGGCATGGGCATGGACGCGCAGGAGGTGAAGAACCTCTTCCGCAAGTTCTACCGCACCAAGCGCGCCGAGCAATCCGGCGAGACCGGCACAGGCATCGGGTTGTCCATCGTGCAACAGATCGTGGCTGTTCACAACGGCCGTGTGGAGGTCGCCAGCGAGCCTGGCAAGGGCTCCACCTTCACGGTCGTGCTGCCGGCCACGATACACTAGAAGTTCTTATGGCCCCGTTGCTGCTGGTGGAAGACGATCCGTCGGTGCGTTCGACGATCACCACGTTCCTTGAGTTGGAAGGCTACACGGTGGAAGCGGTGTCCTCCACGCGCGAAGCGTTCCTGCGGCTCGCCAGAGGCAGTTATCCCATCGTCATCTCCGACATCTATATCGACGACCACACCGGCATCGACATCCTCAACTCCGCCCGCTCCGCCAACGAGTCCTGCCACGTCATCCTGATGTCGGCCCGCGGCAGCATGGAGACAGTCATGGCCGCCACCCGCGGCGGTGCCTTCGATTATCTGGCCAAGCCGTTCGAACTGGACGACCTGCTGATGATCGTCAAGCGGGCTGAAGGCGTCCCCAGCCTGGACGGCGAGGACGACGACGACGACTTCGAAGCCGAGGAGCCGCTGGACACGGGCATGATCGGCAGTTCGGCCAAAATGGTCGAGATCTATAAGACCGTCTCGCGTGTGGCACCCACCGAGGCCCTGGTGCTGATTGAGGGCGAGACGGGCACCGGAAAAGAACTGATTGCGCAGATGTTGCACGCCAACTCGAGCCGGGCCACGATGCCGTTCCTGCCGGTGGACTGCGCCTCGCTAGCGCCGTCGCTGATCGAAAGCGAGCTGTTCGGCGCCATGAAGGGCGCCTACACCGGCGCTGACCGGGACCGCATGGGCGTGTTCGAGTCGGCCAACGGCGGCACGGTTTTACTGGACGAGATCGGGGAGATCGACATGAACTTCCAGCTCAAGCTGTTGCGGTTTCTTCAAGAGAAGGAGATCCGGCCCTTGGGCTCCTCGCGCCCGCGCAAGGTGGACGTGCGCATCGTCGCCGCCACTAACCGGAATCTCCGCAAGATGGTGGAGGAAGCCAAATTCCGGGAGGATCTCTGGTACCGGCTGGATGTGGTGCGCATTAACATTCCGCCGCTGCGGGAACGGACTGGCGATGTCCCGCTGCTGGCCGGAGCATTCCTGAAACGCTATAACGAGCGGTACAGCCTGGACACGCGCGTCACTGAGAGCGGCATGAAGGCGTTGAGCGAGTATACGTGGCCGGGTAACGTTCGCCAACTGCAGCACATGTGCGAACGGCTAGTCATTCTCGCTCCCGGCGGCAGAATCACCGAAGACGCGGTGGACGATGCGGTCCGCTCCGCCAGCCCCAGCGATCAGGCCAGTGAGTCTCTCGCCGACACGGAGATGGAGCAGATTCGAAAAGTACTAGCCGCCGCCGGCGGCAATAAGAGCCGCGCTGCCCGAATCCTGGGTATCGAGCGCAAGACACTGTACCGCAAACTGGAGCGAATGGGCTTGGCCTAAGGCCCCCAGCCGCGCCTGAACTCCGTTCGCCGTCTCCACGCCATGTCGAATTCTTCGACACGTGCCCATAAACCTTTGATTCCAAACAAAATATATGTTTGCGCATTTCTGGCCTTTCGGGGTTAGAATGAGTCAGCTCGCAATTATATGAGGGAAGTCCCCTATTTCTGTTGACGGGAGGTCCATTCCATGTTCGAGTCTCTCGACGAGCAAATGAAGCACGACGATGCCGAGACGTCCACACCAAAGGAGCGCATGCTCAAGTGGCTTTTAGTGGGCGTGGTTTCAGTAGTACTATTCGGCGGTCTCTACATGGGTGTCCGGATGCTTGAATAGCTTCTGGCGCCCGACCTGAAGTCAACCTCGACAGTTGGAGCGGGCGCCCAAACCCGCTCCGATCTGGCCATTGTCTCTTTTGCGCTGCTATATTTCTATCTCAACATGTTTGAAGAATCCGCCGGCATGCGCCCGTGCTGACCTGTTCTCCCGAAGTCAGGGTTGAGCTGGTGGCTGCCAGTTAAGAGTTGAACGGATGAGGCGCGAGCAGGCGAGCGTGTTTGCTTGATTTTGTCGTTCCTCGAAGGCAAAAAGATCCCGCTGCTGCATCAGCCGGTTGCGCTCAATCACCTTGCGGCACCCCGCGTGCTCGCCGCTCAGAGTGTAGGTCCCGGGATCCACGGAATCAAAGACGAACCGCCCCTTGTCGTTCGACTGCCGGAGCACCTCGGCGCCGGTGTCCACGTTCTTCAATGCCAGTGAGGCAGCGCCTATGATCGCGCCTGAACTGCCGGTCACCACACCCTGCACCACACCCTGCACCCGACCCTGCACCCGACCCTGCACCCGTCCGCGAAACTCCTGTGCCGCCGCAGCCAACAGCAGGAATGCGGTTAGAATCCCAATTCGAAATGCCGTCATGTTCACCTCCCACCAGACCGCCGGCCGGAGCATCCTGCACCGTCGGCGCCGAGATACCGGATGATCTCACGATAGGAAACCTCCCACCAGACCGCCGGCCGGAGCATTCTGCACCGTGCCGGACCAAGGCCGCTTCTGGCATGTCAGATCCTTCCGCGGCAGTCAATCCTGCGGCCGGGTGCGCGACCTCATTGGGGGTAGTTCGGTTCTCTTATGTGGCTTTCCTCTGCACGTGTGTGCTCCGTTCAGCCCGCCTTAGCAGGCCCCACGGTGCTCCCATCCAGGCGAGATCCGGAAGAACAAAAGCGCGGCTGTCTACGCGCAATTTTCGAGTTCGGCGGCTGACGCCCGGTCTCCGTCATCGGCCTCGTCCGGTGTTGCGGCAAGTCCTCTTGCCATTGCAGGCGTCCCGACGATGCCGGGCACGATGCCGACCTGCGTCTCACCTTCAAAAAGATTCGTGTTCCAGTTGCCACGCCTTCCCAACCATGATAGGATATAGGAGCCTCATGGACTGCGCTTCCTCTAATGAGTCAGTCCCAATCCCCGACGGAGCTAACTTCCCAACTCAATGAGTTCGACCGTTTTTCTCGGTAACCTTCCGACGTGGGTCACTGCTGACGATGTCAAGCAGTGGCTTGTTTCGGACAACCTGGTGGCCGATTCCGTGAAGGTCATCCGCAATCCGGAGACCCAGGAATCCAAAGGCTTCGCTTTCATCGAAGCACCCAACGACGAAGAGATGAACCTGATCATCCGGCGCTTCGATCGTGCTCCGCTGGAAGAGCGCCTTCTTCGCGCCAATCCGGCCCAGCCGCCCCGGCCGAAAGGGGCAGTCGTGCGTCCAATGGGCGCAGCGTCTGCCAGCGCCAGCGCCAGCGCCAGCGCCGGGCCCGGCCCGACCACCGTGAATGCCGTTGCCGGCGCGCCCCCGATGGGCGACCGCAACCGCCGCGGTGGCAAGAAACACCGCAAAGCCAGCAACGGTCCGCAAAGCGCTTTTGCGGAAGAGCTGGCCAAGGCTCTCTAGCTTTCATATCGGCTGTTCACTTTGATGGAACGGGCTCCGGGCAACCGGAGCCCGTTTTGTTGGCGGGCCCGAAACGGGCTATCATGGTCTGCAAAGAGGGCTTTTCATGAACCTGGGACCGCTGTCCATTGTTTGCCTCCTCATCGCGCCTGCCGCCTTCGGCCAGCCTACCTACTCCAAAGAGGTCTCGCGCATTATTCAGGAGAAGTGCCAGACCTGCCACCGGCCTGATGACGTCGCGCCCTTCCCACTGCTCACCTACGACGACGCCGCCACCTGGGCGCCCGATATCGAGCGCGTGGTCACCTCCCGCCGCATGCCGCCCTGGAAGCCGGTGGACGATCACGCCAAGTTCAAGGGCTTCCGCGGCCTGACGGACGAGCAGCGCCAGACCATGATTGACTGGGTGCAGGCCGGCGCCCCGGAGGGCGACCCCGCGGATCTGCCCGAGGCGCTGCCCAACACCGGCCAGTGGGTGCTCGGACAGCCCGATCTGGAACTACAGATGGCGGAATCCTACACACCGCCGCGCGGCAAGGACATGTACCGCTGCTTCGTCCTGCCCACGGGCCTGACGGAGAACAAATACATCAGCGCCATCGATGTCCAGCCCGGACGGCGCAGCGTGGTGCATCACGTCATCCTGTACCTGGATTCGTCGGGCGATGCCGAGAAACTCGACGCGGCCGACGAGGGGCCCGGCTACACCTGCTACGGCGGCCCCGGCACCAGCCTCTCGGCCGGCAATACCAACCTCTCCAACCTCAACCTCTCGTCCCTGCTCCAGATCGGTGGCAACCTCGGCGGTTGGGCGCCCGGCCAGCGTCCGGAGAAGCTGCCCGACGGTACGGCCATGTACCTCGAACAGAACACCCGCATCGTCATGCAGGTCCATTATTACTCCACTCGCGCCTCCGGCGACGACCAGACCAAGATGGGCCTGTACTTCTCGCAGGTACCGGTGGAGCGGCGCCTCATCTGGATGCCGATTGTTCCTCTCGACAGCCGGGGACGCCTCTCGATGACTATCCCGGCCGGCGCCAAGGACGTTGACATCCACGCCGATTTCTCGATCCCGCCGATTCCGCTGTTCGATCTGACGGCCGTGGCCGTCTACCCGCACATGCATCTGCTGGGCACGCGGATCAAGCTGGAAGTCGAGCGGCCCAGGGAAAACGCTGAGCAGATGATCGCCATCGACAACTGGGACTTCAACTGGCAGGGGCCCTACCAGTACAACGAGCCCGTCAAGGTGCCGGCCGGCTCAAAGGTGCGTTTGACCTGCACCTACGACAACTCGATCGACAACCCCCGCAACCCGGCCGTATCGCCCCGCACGATCACCTGGGGCGAGGGCACCGAGGATGAGATGTGCCTCGCCTTCGTCGGCATCACCTTTGACCGGGAGAACCTGCTGCCGCTCAACCAGCTCAGCTCGGGCCGGCTGAAGAAATAAGGGCAGTCTACTTCGCGGACTTGCTCCAGGCTGCGAACCAGCCCGCCGCATCCACTTCCGAGGTCAGGCCGGGATGAATGACGACGCGATAGCGGAACCGCAGCATCTGGGACTCTTTCAGCGCCAGGCTCCCGTTCTGGGACTTGTCATTCAGAAAGTCATGCACGCCGAATGCATTGGCTGCGAACAGGCCGTAGTCCCGGGCGTGCCAGTAGGTGGGGTGGCGCGGGTTGGCGGGATGATCCATGATGGTCACGCCGACCTTCTTGCCGTCGAGCGTGCCGGCGTAGTCCACCCACGGCGAACGCTTGCCCCAAACCTGCTTCATACCAGTCTTGCCCTCGGCGCTGGTCATCTTGCCGGTGCCTTTGGTCTCCGACAGTTCATCGCGCAGCCGGATGGCGAAGAAGCCTTCCTTGGTGTCGCCGAACACCAGGGGCTGCTGGGCGGTGAAGGTCACGTCGAAATCGATGATGCGGAGCTGCGGATCGGCCACGAATGTCATGATGCGATCCTCGCGCAGGGCGAGCGAGGCGTCATCGAGCTTCCAGGAATAGCTGGCCTTGATGGTGCCTTCCTTCCTGCCGCCTTTGAGCTGCTCCGGCTTGTTCAGGGTGATGGTCCCGTGCTTGCCCTTGACGCCGGGTTCGTTCATCCAGAAGTCCACCTGGTTGATGTCGCCATGGGTAAACCAGAGGCCGCGGTGGTGCTTGTGGTCCTTGGTCTCGCCGGCGACATCCTCCATGGGATAGCGGCGCGTGATGACCAGCCCATCGGCGGTGCGCAGCGGCGCCAGGTACGGCTTGGGCGCATCGCCACCGGAGTAAAACGTCGTGAACGGCTTGCCGTCAATCGACACTTCGATCTGGCCTGGCGTCTGTGTGAACTTCACTTGCGCGCAGAGTGGCAGCGCGAGAACGGCGAGGATCAGGACGGGTTTCATCGCCTATTAGTAGATCACACGCTTCTGGTCCGCTCAACCACCAGGGTGCACACCAGCGTGCCGGCCGGGTCGCGCTTCATGCGCCAGGCAGGGGGGACCAGCGTGGTGGAGCCGTAATCCAGTACCAGAGCCGGGCCGCTGATCCAGGCCCGCCCGACCTGGGCGCGGCGATAAACCGGCGTCTGGGCAAAGCGCCCGCCCGCGTAGACGCGCCGCCGGCCCAGCGGACCAGGTTCCCGCACGAACGGCTCAAACAGGGCCGGCCGTTTGACCCCGATCCGCGCCCGCACGCGTACGGTCACCACCTCCACGGCGCGCTCACGATTGGCATAACCGTAGGTCTTCTCATGAAGTTGATGGAAGCCGCGCTCAGAGCCGGAACGAGTCCAGGGTACAGTCAGCTCGTAACTCTGCCCCCGATAGCGAAGGTCGGCCGAGCGGGCCAGCTTCGAGCCAGGCATCTCGGCGCGCGCCTGGCCTTCCAGACGGGTGAACAGGGCCTCCACCTCGTGGTCGCCCAAGGCGCCGGCGGCATAGTCGCGCACCCGTTCGGCAAGCAACATGCCCAACGCCGACAGCGCGCCAGCCAGCCTGGGGACCAGAACCGTGGCGATGCCCAGATCCTCCGCCATCTCACAGGCATGCAAGCCGCCGCAGCCGCCGAACGCCACCAGGGCGAAGTCCCGCGGATCATAGCCGCGCTCCACGCTGACCACGCGAACGGCGCGGCTCATGGTGGCGTTGGCCACGCGCAAGATGCCGGCCGCGGCCTCTTCCAGGCGCAGCCCGAGGGAGGCCGCCACGCCTGCCACGGCCGCCCGGGCGCGCTCCACGTCCAGCGGCATGGCGCCGCCCACTAGCTGATCGGCCGCAATGCGGCCCAGTAGGACATGCGCGTCGGTCACCGTGGCCTGGGTGCCGCTGCCGTAGCATGCCGGGCCCGGCACGGCCCCGGCGCTCTCCGGACCCACGCGCAGCAAGCCCCCCTCATCGACCCGTGCGATGGAGCCTCCGCCGGCGCCGACGGTGTGGATCTCCAGCATCGGCGTCTTGACGGGCAGAGCGTCCAGCAGCGCCTCCATCGTCTCCCGCGGCGTGCCGTCACACAGGCTGACATCGGTGGAGGTGCCGCCCATGTCGAAGCCCAGTATGCGTGGATAGCCGGAGGCCCGCGCCGTTTCCACGGCCCCCGTCACGCCGCCCGCCGGACCGGAAAGGATGGTGCGCACGGCCTGGTGGCCGGCCTCTTCCACCGTGATCGAGCCGCCATTGGATTGCACCACCCAGATCCTGTGGTGCGTGGCCGCCGCCAGCCGCGTCAGATAGGCGGCCATCATCGGAGCCACGTAGGCATTCAGCGCGGTGGTGGAGGCCCGCTCAAACTCGCGGAACTCGGGGCAGATCAAGTGCGACACACTGAGCGGCCAGTCATTGGCAAGAGCCGCGGCGACGGCCTTTTCATTGTCCGGCGTCCGGTAAGCGTGTAAGAGGCAGATGGCGACGCTCTCCACGCCAGCTCGCCGCAGTTCGGCGCGCAGGCGCCGCAGGGCGGCCGCCGACGGCCGGCGGTGGACCGTCCCATCCGCCAGCGTGCGCTCCTCCACACCAAAGCAGAGCTCGCGCGGCACCAGCAGGGGCTTCGGTCCCGGCGTCAGGTTGTACAGCTCGGCGCGGTTCTGGCGCCCGATTTCGAGCAGATCCTCAAACCCGGCGGTGGTCACCAGAGCCGTGCGGGCGCCTTTGCGTTCCAGAAGGGCATTGGTGGCCACGGTGGAGCCGTGGATCACGTCACAGCTGCGCCTGGCCCCGATTCGCACCAGTCCGGCCAGGATGACTTGATCCGGCGCCCGGGGATTGGAGCGCAGCTTAAACGTCTCCAGGCTGCCGTCGTCGAGCAAGACCACGAAGTCCGTAAAGGTCCCGCCGGCATCGATTCCGATTCGCATAGGCACCTACCACTCTAAGCGCAACAGACGGGCGCGGGCGGGGCGGCGCGGCCAGTGCCCGGCTACCGCGTCAATGTCCGCTCAGCACAACAGGCGGGCGCGGGCGAGGCGGCGCGGCCAGTGCCCGGCTACCGCGCCAATTTCCGCTCAGCACAACAGGCGGGCGCGGGCCAGGAGGCCCCGCCGCTCAGTTCGGCGAGACCTACACGCGGGGCAGCACAACAGACGGGCGCGGGCGAGGCGGTGCCGCCGCTCAGTTCGGCGAGACCTACACGCGGGGCAGCACAACGGACGGGCGCGGGCCAGGCGGCGCGGCCAGTGCGCGGCTCCCGCGCCAATGTCCGCTCAGCACAACAGGCGGGCGCGGGCGAGGCGGCGCGGCCGCTCAGTTCTGCGAGACC
>JBBQLF010000068.1:0-12332 GCA_038327695.1 Bryobacterales bacterium | reverse complement strand
GCCTTGTCCAGGTTCTCCGCCGGGTCTGTAGAGCAGGCCATCTGCGCGAGGCCCAGACGGAACTGGCTAGGGGAATGCCCAATCATATTACGATTGTTCCATATGCTCCAGCCCCAGGCCATCGTCCATCGGTCCTTTCTCGCCTTCCTCGCCGCCGCCACGCTCGCCGCGGCCGTGCCCACGCCGAAGGAGCACTTCGGATTCAACCCGGGCGACGACTACAAGCTGGCCAACTACAGCGAGGTGACCGCCTACTTTCAGAAACTCGCCGCGTCTTCGGACCGCATCAAGCTGGTGGAATATGGCAAGAGCAGCGAGGGCCGCCCCACCTACGTCGCCTTCATCAGTTCCGCCGGCAACCTGAAGAAGCTGGAGCACTACCGCGGGATCAACCGCCGGCTCGCCCTGGGCCTGGCCACGCCGGAGGAAGCCAAGCGCCTGGCCTCGGAAGGCAAGGCGATTGTGTGGATCGATTCCGGCCTCCATGCCACCGAGGTGGCGCCGGTGCAGCAGGCGCCGCATCTCGCCTACAAGATGATCACCGATGAGAGCGCGGAGGTGCGCCGCATCCGCGATAACGTCATCCTGATGCAGGTCCCGGTCATCAATCCCGATGGGTTGGATATGGTGGCCTCCTGGTACCGGAAAAACGTCGGCACGCCGCATGAAACGGCTCCGCTGCCGGGGCTCTATCAGAAGTACGCCGGCCACGATAACAACCGCGACTGGTTCATGTTCAATCTGGCTGAAACCCGCAACGTCGCCCGCCTGCTCTTCACCGAGTGGTTCCCGCATATCGTCTACAACCAGCACCAGGTGGCGCCCTTCCCGGCGCGGATCTTCATCCCGCCCTACGCCGAGCCCCTGAATCCGCACATTCCCGCGCCGGTGATGGGGGGCATCAACCTGATTGGCGCCGCCATGAAGGAGCGCTTTGCGCGCGAGGACAAGCCGGGTGCCATCTCCTACGTGAGCTTTGACGCGTGGTGGAACGGCGGGCTGCGCTCGGCGCCGGCCTTTCACAACATGCACGGCATTCTCACTGAGACCGCCTTGTATCAGTACGCCACGCCGAAGGTCTACAAGGCGTCTGAGATCCCGGAGCACTTCTCCAATGGCATTCCCGCCAAGGAGCCCACGGTCTTCTATGAGCGCCCGTGGCTGGGCGGCCGATGGGCGTTGATGGACGCCGTAGAGTACATGCTGACGGCGGATTTCGCGATTCTCGATCTGGCCGCGTCCCGGCCCCAGCACTTTCTGATGAAGGCCTGGGAAATGGCCGCCGCCCAGATGGCTCAGGGCCGGAAGGGCGGCCCGTTCGCCTATGTCGTACCGGCGGCGCAGGGTGATGATTACGCGCCAGTTGAGATGTTGCGCCGCCTCCAGATTGGCGGCATCGAGGTGCGGCGCGCGTCGGCGCCCTTTGAAGTGAACGGCAAGAAATACACGAAGGGCGACTTCATTCTGCTGGCGGCCCAGCCATTTCGCGGCTATCTGGTAGATCTGATGGAGCCGCAGAAGTACCCGGAGATCCGCTCCGGCACCACGGGGCCTACCAAGCGGCCGTACGATCTGGCGGGCTGGACGCTGCCTTACCAGATGGGCGTCCAGTTCGACCGGCTGGATCAACCAGTGGAGATCCACAGCGACCCGCTGCCACCAATGGCGCCGGCGCCGATCCCGGCCACGTTGCTGCCGCCGCCCGGCCAGCCCATGCCCCGCGTGGCCCTTTATGAATCCTACGGCGCCAACATGGACACCGGCTGGACCAGTTGGACGCTGGACAATTTCCGGATCCGGCACACGTTGCTGCACAACGGGGAGGTCCGCTCCGGCAACTTGCGCGCCCGTTACGACGCCATCATTCTGGCGCAGCAGCCGATGAGTTCCATCCTGCATGGCACCCGCCAGGGCGAGGGCTCCGGCCGCGCGGACTCTCAGACCGCCGGCGACACCAACAATCTCCAGAGGCCCGAATTCACAGGCGGCATCGGGCTCCAGGGCGCCCGCCATTTGCAGGAGTTTGTCGAGCAGGGCGGCACACTGCTGGCCTTCGACTCGGCGACCGAGTTGCCCCTGACTCTGTTCCCCATCGGCGTGCGCGGCCTGCTACGGGGCGGGGAAGGGGACGCGGCCGCAGGGGGCTGGTACTGCCCCGGTTCGATTCTGCGGATTACCACCGATCCGGCCCATCCCATCGCCGCCGGCATGCCGAAGGACGCCTATGCCACCATGACCGGCGGCCAGGCGTTCGAAATCACGATGCTCGATTCGTTCAACCAGGGCGAACGGGCGGTGAAGGCAGTCGCCTGGTATGCGAAGAAAGACCTGCTCGCTTCCGGATGGGTGTCCGGCGAGCGCGCCGTGGCCGGCAAGGCGGCTGTGGTGGAGGCCCGGATGGGCAAGGGGCGCGTGGTGCTGTACGGTTTCCGGCCGCAGTTCCGGGGGCAGAGCTTCGGTACGTTCCGTCTCATTCTGAACGCCCTATACCGGAGTAGCTCGGAGTAATATATCCTTTTATACTTAATCGAAATTAATCAAAAAAGCATCAAGGGGATATTGTATAATTCGGGATCCTGGGGCCATACTTGGGTAGGAAAGACATGTTTCCGTGCCCCAAGTGCACCTCTCTAGGGACGTATCCTTCGAGCGACAAAGGATGGGCGGACGCCGTACTCCGCGTTATTCACTTCCACGGCATGCGTTGCCGCTTCTGTTTCCACCGCTTCCACGCCTTCGTGACGCCGGGCGAATGGAGGGCCTTCCGGGAGGGACTGCGGCTCCGGTACAGCCAGCGGGCGAGCGTCAGTTGAGGAAATCAGTTGAGGAAATAAGTCCGGTACAGGGTATCGCGCTGCTTGGGTGTAAAACCGGCATCGCGAATGATGCGGCGTAGCTCTTCCTCGCTCGCCTTGTTCCGGGCTCCGGCGGCGCTGACGACGTTTTCCTCAATCATGATGGAGCCTACGTCGTTGCCGCCGAACTTCAGCCCCACCTGGCAGGTCTTCAGTCCCTGCGTCACCCAGGACGACTGCACGTTCACGATGTTGGACAGGTAGAGCCGGGAGACGGCCAGCGTCTTCAGGTACTCCACGCCGGTGGCCTCTTCCTTGACGAACCGGCCCAGTGACGTATTCTCCCGTTGAAAAGACCAGGGGATGAAGGCCGTGAATCCGCCGGTTTCTTCCTGGATTTGGCGCACGATTTCCAGGTGCGCCACGCGCTGTTCCAGTGTCTCGCCGCAACCGAACATCATCGTCGCCGTGGTCCGCATGCCCAGTTTGTGCGCCGCCACATGCACGTCGATCCATTCCTGCGAGGAGCACTTCAGCCGGCTGATCCGCTGCCGAACCTCGTCATGCAGGATCTCGGCGCCGCCGCCGGGAATGGAATCCAGGCCGGCATCGCGCAGCCGCGCGATCGTATCGCTCACGCCCAGGCCGCTCACTTCGGCGATATTGGTGATCTCCGGGGCGGAGAAGCAGTGCAGCCACACCTGCGGGAAGCGGCCTTTGATGGCCGTCAACAGCCCTTCATACCACTCGATCTTCAGGTCCGGATGGAGTCCGCCCTGCATCAGCACGCCCGTCCCGCCCAGTTCCACCGTTTCCTGGATCTTCTGGAAAATGGTTTCGTGATCCAGCACATAGCCCTCGTCGTGGCCCATCGGGCGGTAGAAGGCGCAGAAACTGCAATACTCCGTGCAGAAGTTGGTGTAGTTGATGTTGCGGTCGATGATGTAGGTGACCACGCCCTCCGGATGCAGTTTGCGCCGCAGCGCGTCGGCCGCCATGCCGATCCCGATCAGGTCGTCGCTCTGGAGAAGGTCAACGGCTTCCTGCTGCGTCATCATGGGCGCGATCCTCCCTTGCCAAATCCGGTCCCGCCGCGCCGCCGTCCAGTTCGCGCGCGTATTGGAGGTACAGGCGAATTCCGGCCTCTTCTTCCTCGCCAAGCAGGAAAGAGATATTCCGGGTCAGGTACTGATGGACCAGGTACTCGGGGAATCCCCGCCGCTCTGCCTCTATCTTGATGATAGCGTCCAATTGGCTCAGCCCATAGCGGCACGACCCGCGCATCGCTTCGGCCAGTTCCGGTGTGATGTGGCCGTGCGGCCCGGCCCACACTGCGAACACCATGGGCAAGCCCGTCAGATTCACCCATTCCTCGCCCAAGTCCAGGCAGGGGTACTCGATTTCGGTGGGGTCCAGTCTCAGCGCGGCGTCGCCGATAATCAAAGCCGCGTCGGCGGCGGCCAGCATACGCTCCAGGTCAGGCTCCATGCTGACCACAGTGGGCCGGGCGTCATACTTCCTGGCCAGGATGATGCGGGCCAGTTGCACTGAGGTGCGGGAGCCCGAATCGGCCGCCAGCGTGCCAATCTGGTCAAATGGCACGCGGGAGATCAACGTGATGGTGCGCACCGGGCCCCGGCAGGCGATTCCGATTCCTGAAACCCAATCCAGCCCGTGGCGATCCATCTCTATTAGGGGAATGATGCCGATATCGGCATGGCCCTCAATGACGCGGTCGGCGCAAATGGAGGGCACGGCGAAGGAGAGATCCAGCATGCCAGATTGTGGTCCATAGAGCGCACCCCAAACGAGGGGAGCCGTGTTTAAGTAACTGACAGCGCAAACCCGGGGTTTGTACGGACGATGGAGCGCAGTGGGCAAATCCGAGTTTAACATCCCGGCGCGGCACTCACAGCCGGTACGGTACTGGCTGGAATTGCGCAAACCGCCGTGTTATGGTGAACTCAGGTGGCCTGGGAATGGGGCCGACTAAAACAATGAAAACTAGACACTTTTACCTTCTTTGCGGACTGATCGCCGCTTTCGGAGTAACAACCTTCGCGCAGGTGCTCAACCCGTTGCCGGCGCGCGTGCTGGGCCAGACTGCCCTTCCGAAGACCACGGCGGAACTCCTGGCGCCTCCCGCGACGTCGCCGAACCTGCTGGAAGGACGGGAGTTTCTCTCGCCGCAGGCCGTCGCGGTCGACGGCAGTTCCGACCCCGCCATCGTCTATGTCGTCGACACCGGCAATCATCGGGTGCTCGGCTGGAAGGCGCCCAACACCCAGACCAACGGGGCTCGGGCCGATTTCGTCCTCGGGCAGAAGAACCTGTCCAGCGGCCAGGTGTACGGTGGCGCCGCGCTGGCGTCGTTCAGCAGCGGTCTCTACAACCCCTCCGCCTTGGCCGTGGACCGCAACGGTAATGTCTTTGTGATGGATTCGGGCAACAACCGTGTGGTTCGTTACCCCAAGCCCGGCACCCGGGTGGACGAAACTGAGCCACAACTCGCCGATCTGGTCATCGGACAACCGAATTTGACATCCAGCGCCGCCAATCGGGGCGCGGCCGGCGCCGCCGAATGGAGCGTCCACACCAACAGCGCATCCACGGGCGGCCCCCAGATGGCGGGTATTACTTTTGATGGGGCGGGCAATCTGTGGCTGGCCGATGCCGGCAACCATCGCGTGATGCGTTACCCCGCCGCCGCGGTCAGCGGCCCTTCCAACGTCGGCCCGAACGGCTCGACCGTCTACCCCGATCTGGTTCTGGGCCAGTTTGACTTCAACGCCACCACGCCCAACCCCGGCCGTTTGGCCGTTCCCGCCGACCGGATCAACAAGCTCCAGATGCGCTTCCCCAACGCTTTGGCCTTTGATGCCGGCGGCCGCCTCTTCGTCCTGGACGACCTGGGCCGCGTGCTTGTCTACCAACCGCCGTTTGACTCCTACGGCAAGCCGGCCAGCCGCATCCTGGGCATCTACGCCCCCGTGGCGGGCCAACAGCCCCCACCGCCGGTCAATGACCTTACCTTTACCGTCATGGGAACGTCGCAAGGCACTTACGCCGGCGGCCCTTCCGCACTTTTCACCGTGGGCGACTTCCTGTTCGTCGCCGACACCGCCTCCAACCGCGTCGTCCGCTATGACCCGTTCTACTTGTGGACTCCTGAGATGCCAGGCTCCTTTTCGCCCCGCATGAGCGCCGTTTACGGCCAGGATAGCTTCTATACCGCGGAGCCCAATAACGGCGTGGGCCGGGAGCCTTCCGCCAAGTACCTGGACGGTCCCCTGTCCGGAGCGTTTTTCAATGGCGAACTCTTCCTGGTGGACTCCCGCAATCACCGCGTGCTCATCCATCCTTACGATTTGCCCTCCGCCATCATTTCTCCAGCCACGCGCATTCTGGGCCAGATCGATTTCCCATTTAGAACCGGCAACCTGATTGAAGGCCGGGAGTTCGCTCTGGGCTCGCTCACCGGTTCCTCGGGCCAGAAGCTGAGTCTGGGTATCGGCATGGCCATGGAGGTCACACCCGAAGGGACGCAGCGTTTCTACGTCGCCGATACCGGCAACAATCGCATCCTCGGCTATTCCGACGCCCGCAAATGGCGGAATGGCGACCGCGCCGATCTTGTCATCGGGCAGGTGGACTTCAACCGGAGTCTCATGAACTCGCCCGGCGCCTCGCCGCAAACCACCGATGAAGGCGGGCTGGCATTGCCCTCCGCTGTCGCCGTGGATGCCGAGGGTAATCTCTGGGTCGCCGATACGGGCAACGGCCGGGTTGTGCGTTTCCCCAAGCCGTTCGACAATCCCAGCGGGCCAATCCGTGCCGATCTTGTCATCGGCCAGCCCGATTTCAACGCGCGCGCCAATGGCATCGTGGCTCGCGATCGCCTGTTCCGGCCGTCCGCCGTGGCCGTGACCTTCGATGGCCATCTCGTTGTTTCCGATCTCGGCCACAGCCGCGTCCTCCTGTTTCGCCAGCCGTTCTCCAATGGACAGGCCGCCGATATCGTGCTCGGCCAACCCGATGGGGAGACAGCCGGGGCCGGCAACTCCGACGCCGGCTTCAGTCTGCCCATGGGCCTCGCCATCGATACCGACGACCGGCTCTATGTGGCCGACACGCTGAATGGACGCATCTCCATCTTTGACCGCATCAGTGCCCAAACGGACGGCGCCAATGCCGCGCTGGTCTTGCCGATCCCCGGCGGCCAACCACACGGCGTCACCGTCAGCGCGCGCACCGGCGAGATCTTCGTGCCCGAACTCCGCACCGGTCGTGTGTTCAAATACCCGCGCTTTGACCAGCTCATCGTCAGCGGCAATTTCGACCCCGACCCTGGCTTTGTGCTGCCCGCCTTCGGGCCCCGCAGCGTTTTGCTGGATCCGCTGGGCAACATCTACGTGGCTGACTCCGCCAACCGGATCACCGTGCACCATCCGCAACTGCTGGTTTGGAACGGCGTGAACGGATTCCCGAAGGTTGCGCCGGCGATGATGGGTGTGCTCCGCGCGCCCGGTGTCACGCTTGCCACCGATAGCGGTTCCGCCTCGGGACCCGTGATCCCAACTCAACTGGGCGGTCTCGAAGTGCTTGTGAACGATGTGCCGGCGCCTCTCACCCAGGTCGACTCGGACAACATCCGCTTCATCGTGCCCAAGAGCGCGCCGGGCAGCGGGTTCGCTGACTTTGTCGTGCGGCGCGTCGCTACCAGCGAGATCGTGGCCTACAGCCGCGTGGCGATGACCAACGTCTCGCCGGCGGTCATCTACCAGGGGACCAATCCAGCCCCCACCGGCCAGGCGCAGGCGCGCGCCTTCAATCAGGATGGCTCGGCTAATACCGCCACCGCCGGTGCTTCGTTCAACCAGGAACTTACCGTGCTGTTGACAGGCCACGGCGCGTTTGACGCTCTGCCCGACGATGGTATGGCCCCAGGCTCGGCCGTCCCTGTGCCCGATGCGCCCCGCGCTTTCATCCGCGTCGGTACTGGCGTTACCGAGTGCACCGTTCTGTCCTCCACGCTCGATCCGGATCAACCCGGCGTCTGGCGCATCAAGGTCAAAGTGCCTCAAGTTACGACGAATGGGCTTTACGGCTTCCTGGTTCTCTACCGGAGCGTCGCCAGCGATTCGATGACCAATCCGGCGTTGTCGGTCCGGCCGCAAGTTCAGGTGAACCGCTAACCTGTGCAGCCGGGGCTAGACCTGCAGTTGTTGGCCTGCCGCCTGACCTTTCGGGCGCGCAGGCCACTGCTGTTTCCGCCGCCCGCCTCCAACCGCTTCCGCGGCGCGATGGGCTTTGAGCTGCCGGAGTCCATCTTCCGCCCCAAGTCCGCCGCTGGCCCCAGCGGCCTCCAGGACCGGCCCCGCCCATTCACGCTCCGCGCCGAGCATCTGGATGGCAAGCAAATCCTCCAGGGCGACACCTTCGAACTGGGCCTCAACCTCTTCCTGCCGGACCCTGTGCCCTTCCATCAGGCCCTCGCCGTGCTCGAGTGGGCGGAACTGCTCACCTTTGTGCCTGTGCCGCTCAGTCTGCCCCTGGCCGAACCAGCGCCGCCACAGAGCCGAGTCCGCGTCCGCTTCGCCACCATGACGGAACTGAAGCCGCCCCTGCCCAGAAACGCACTTCCGTCCTTCGAAATCCTGCTCAGCCGCCTGCGCGACCGCATCTCCGCCCTCCGGACCTTCTATGGGCCCGGCCCGCTGGATCTGGACTTCGCCGCCTTCGCCGAACGCGCTGCCACGGTGCGCACCATCGGCGGCTCGCTCACCTGGCAAGACGCCGAACGCCACAGCCTCCGCACCGGCCAGACCCATCCGCTCAGCGGCTTCACGGGCTACGTCGACTATGAAGGCGACCTCGCCGAATTCATCCCCTGGCTGCGGGCCGGTCAACACACCGGAGTGGGCCGCCAGACGGTCTGGGGTAAGGGCGTCCTGCTTACTGAGGCCCTCTGATCACCAGCCGCGATTTCGGCACGCCTTCGATCTCCACCACCAGGTCCTCGCCGGCCGCCACCGGAATCCAGGCCAGCCCACGCTGATCGGTGCGGTAGGGCTCGGTCCGGCCCGGCACCAGGATCGGGATGTTGGCGTAGGGCACTTCACTGCCATCGGCTACCCGCACCACCGCGAGGCCCCGTTCCACGTAGTGCTGGATCAGCCGCAGCCGGTCCGGCGCATCCAGAATCGCCACCCGCACAAACGCCGGCGCCACGCCGGGATCGGAGGGCTCGAAGACCAGATCGGCCGCGCCTGCCGCCACGCCCTGCACACGCACCGTGGCGCTGGTGGCGCCGGCGGGCACTACCACCTGCGGCGGATAGGCCAGCAACTCCTGCGGCGAGTACAGGAACACCGTCATGTCCGTCTCGGCGGCCCGCGCCAGTTCTACCGTGGCCGTGGTCTCTCCGCCGGCCAGCACGCCGCCCGCCGGCCACAATGATACACGCAGAGACCGGCGCAATGTGGTTTCGGCGAAGGCGCGCTCCCCAGCCGCTCTCGGGAAATAGCGTTCAAACTCGGCCCGGTAGGTCTCCAGTTGCTCCACCTCGGCCGGGTCCGGCTCGGTACCCGAAGGCACAACCAGAATGAAGGCGAACCGGAAGCGGCGTTGCGCCACCTCCGCGGCCGGCACTCTGGTTCCTTCCACTGCGATGATGTCGTCCACCGTGACGTCCTGCCGGCTGCCGGTGAAGGTGACATTGACCTGCGGGAAACTGCTGGCAGCCATGGAGGAGGGGCGCACCAGGAACATCGGCTCCACCTCGCCGGGCGGGCGGAAGCCCATCAGGTACTGATCGAAGCTCGAATAGCCCTCCACCGTCGCCACGGTCCTGAACCGGTTCGCGCCCAAGTCCTGGATCCGGTTGCCTTCCAGCAACGAAGCCTCGGAGTTGAAGTTGAAGCTCCAATGGGCGTTCTGCGTGCCCAGCATCGGACGCGCCGCCGGGTTGAGCGGGTCGCGGATGCTGGCCAGCGCCAGGAACAGGTGCCCGGTCTCGTGGCCCAGCAGGGTCATGGTGTTGTCGCCGGTGATCTGCCCCCGGCCGCCCACCCGGGCGTAGGGGTCGCGCGGGTACTGCCGCAGCGGGCCCATGTTCAGTACCGCTTGTAGCCGCGAGGCCGAACCGTAGGTAGCGCCGTTGTCCAGGGTCTCATCGCCAATGCCCTGGCGGTAGTTGCGAACGGTCTGCTCGACGGCCAGCGCGCTGGCGCCCGCCGCCACGCCGGCCGTATTGAACACCACCAGATAGTCGTAGCTGTCTTCGTGCGTCTGGTAGAAACGCTGCGCCGCTCGCACCATATCCACCGTGTCGCTGCCGCCGAACCGCTCCGCCACCGTGGTGGCATACTCTGCGCTGTTGTCCTGGCTGAAGCTGACGATCTCCCCCAAGCCATTCAGCCGGCCGGGCGAGATGCCGGCCACCACGTCGCCCGCCGTGACAGAAGCGTAGATGAAGCGGATCTGGCCGCCGGCGCGGATTTCCAGTTGAACCGTTTGTCGAGGTCCGGCGCCGAACTCGCTGTATTCAGGCACGTTGCGCCAGGTGATCACCACACGTTCCAGATCCTGCCAGACCCGCACATCGCAGTCCGTCCGGGACGGATCCAGGTCCGCGAACAGCGGCGCTATGCGCGGCGGGCCGGCGGCCAGTCTGCCCAGAGATCGTGCCTGGGTGGACGCGTCCGGCTCTTCAAACGTCAGGTTGCCATCGGAGTGCACCCAGGCTTGGCTGCGAGGCGTGCCATAGAACGGCAGCGCGAAGGGCAGGTCTATCGCCCGGGCGTCGTCGTCTTTCAGGCCCGCCAGCACGGTGCCCTCCTCGGAGGCCCGCTCGTCGAGCGTTGCCACGCCCGTCTGGAAGCGGTAGCGCGTGGCTTCGCCGTCCACGGGTGAGAACTCCACTGTGCGCCTGTTTAGATTGAATGGGTTGCGCCGCGCGATCACTCCACTGGAATCGTCGAGCACCGCGATTTCGCCGTAGTCTCGCGCCACTCCGGCGCGCTCCGGCGCCACCCGCCCGCGCACCGTCAGTTGCCCGGCGCGCCGGGCGCGTTCGGCCGCGCGGTGCAGATGCAGTTCCTCCCGCCAGTTGCCCCTTTCGGTGCCGCAGGAGACCGGCGTGGTGGCGGCCGGCAGCGCTGGCGCCAGCAGCAGCCAGGCGGAGAGGATCGAACAAAAGTGCGCGCGGTTACGTTCGTTCAAAGTGATGCTGTTCCTTCTTATAGGATACTGTTGGAACGAAAAGGAGTTTCAATGCCTTATTGCACCACATGCGGGTCCGAGTTGGCGGATCAGACCAGATTCTGCGGCCGCTGCGGAGCCGGCCTCGGAGCCGCTGCGCCGGCGGCCCAGCAGGCCTCGTCATTGACAGTTCCGCCGGAGCCGCTCGACTACACCATTCAAGGCGACAACCTGCAGGTGGCCCGTCTGCGGCTCAAACCCGGCCAGGAGGTCTTTGCCGAGGCCGGCAAGATGCTCTATAAGAAACCAAGCGTCTCCTGGGAAACCCGCATGACGGGCGATTCCCTTGGGCAGAAAATCTGGGGCGCGGTCAAGCGCAAGCTGATGGGCGAATCGCTCTTTCTCACTTACTTCCGCGCCAACGCCGCCGGCGGCGAGGTCGGCTTTGCCGGCAACTACCCGGGCCGCATTCAGAACTTCGATCTGCAGCCCGGTCAGACCATCATGGTCCAGCGGGATAGTTTCGTCTGCGCGCAGTCCACAGTCCAGCTCAACATCGCCTTCGTCAAGAAGCTGGGCACCGGATTCTTCGGTGGCGAGGGTTTCATCCTGGAGAAGCTGACCGGGCCGGGCACGGTCTTCATCCATGGAGGCGGCGACTTCATCGAGTTCACACTCGCCGCCGGGGAGCTGCTCCAGGTCGATACCGGCTGCATCGTCGCCTTTGACGAGTCTGTCGACTACGACATCCAGTTTGTGGGCGGGATCAAGACGGCCATCTTCGGCGGAGAAGGACTGTTTCTGGCGACCCTGACGGGCCCCGGCCGAGTCATCATCCAGAGCATGACTTTGGAAAAGATGCGCCGCGAATTGGCGCCCGCCCGCTCCGGCGGTGATGAGAAGAGCCCTCTGGGCGCCATCAGCGGCCTTTTCAGAAGCGAGGATTGAGGCATCACGTCGTCAACTCCGGGGTCGTGGTGCCATCAGCGGTCTGTTCAATAGCGAGGATTGAGGCATCACGTCGTCAACTCCGGAGTCGTGGTGCCATCAGCGGCCTTTTCAATCGCGAGGATTGAGGCATCACGTCGTCAACTCCGGAGTCGTGGTGCAATCAGCGGCCTTTTCAATAGCAAGACTGGGTCATCACGTCGTCAACTCCGGAGTCGTGGTGCCATCAGCGGCCTGCTCAAAAGCGAGGACTGAACTATCACGTCATCAACTCCAGCGGCGTCGTGGTGCCATCAGCGGCCTTCTCAATAGGCGAGGACTGAGTCACCACGTCGTCAACTCCAGCGGCGTCGTGCTGCCCTCCGCGGCCGTTTTCAATAGCGAGGA
>JBBQLF010000067.1:0-12400 GCA_038327695.1 Bryobacterales bacterium | reverse complement strand
ACCATGTGTTGCGCCAGTTGGCGCACCTGCTCTTCCCGGCGGGCGAGGCTTTCCAGCAACTTCGCCTTCTCGGCGGCGCGCCAACAGCGTTCGGCCGCGGCCGACAACAGCTCCAGTTCTCTGGGCAGCCACCCGTACTGTGCGCTAAATGCGAACTGCAATACGCCGCGCAATTGGCTGGACGACACCATTGGCACGGACCAGATCCGGCTGAACTTCGTTCGCCATTCCGGTTCCACAATCGTGGCGGATAACGCCGATCCACCCTGGATGAGCCGTGGCTTTGCCAGCGCCGCCCGCACGCGGCTGGACGCCTCCAGAGTCAACGCCGCAGGCTGATCCGGCGGCGTCCACTGCCGGCTGTCCGCACTCAACAGAAATAGCCGGGCGTCAGCAGCTCCCGTGTATTCCCTGAGGATTGAGAGGAAACGCGGCAGCATGTCCTTCCAGGTCTGGGATTCGACCTCCACCCGAAACAGCTCATAGAATGCGTGACTTTCCGCTTCCCGAACCTGATAGAAGGCATTATTGAGCGTCAGGATGATCAGAAAGTGGAGTTGGCCGCGGACCCAGATCAGATTCGCGACTTCGTCCGGGTACCGCGGATCCACCCTTTGCTGGAGGAGCGCCTCGTACTCGCCCAGGCTGGCGACCACGGAGGCGGGCGTCAAGCCCAGTTTGGCCAGACGGCGGCCCCGGTACTGTACAGTTTCGAGGAACGCCGCCAGGGCCTTGCCCGACATCAGCAGTTGAGCCGCCGCGCCCGGCGTGATGGCCAGGAGAGAGTCGCGCCGGTCCCGGCCGTAGCCCAGCTCACTCATCCGCCGCAGGAACTTCCGGTTCAGCCAGGCTGCGTGCGGCGCGACTGCTGCAGCCATCCACAGCAGTTGTTCCTGCAGTTGGTGGCTGAGGCCGGCCGCGGCGTCGGCGAGGATTGGCGAAGTGTGCTCGGCAGTTGCCACACCCGTTCCATCGGCGTCTGGGCGCCACGACTTTAGAACCTGCCGGCGCGCGCTAGTGCCGTGACCACATGAAGGAGTGCATTTCGGAGAAACCGCTTGCCGACGCGGGCGGCTCTGATCCGAGGCGCGACCGTTCAGACCGCTTGCTGACGCGGGCGGCTCTGATCCGAGGCGCGGCCGTTCAGACTGCTTGCTGACGCGGGCGGCTTTGATCCGAGGCGCGGCCGTACAGACCGCTTGCTGACGCGGGCGGCTCTGATCCGAGGCGCGGCCGGTCAGACTGCTTGCTGACGCGGGCGGCTCTGATCCGAGGCGCGGCCGTTCAGACTGCTTGCTGATGCGGGCGGCTATGATCCGAGGCGCGGCCGTTCAGCCTGCTTGCCGATGCGCGCGGCTCTGATCCGAGGCGCGGCCGTTCAGACTGCTTGCTGACGCGCGAGTCTGATCCGAGGCGCGGCCGTTCAGACTGCTTGCTGACGCGGGCGGCTCTGATCCGAGGCGCGACCGGTCAGACTGCTTGCTGACGCGGGCGGATCTGATCCGAGGCGCGACCGTTCAGACTGCTTGCTGACGCGGGCGGATCTGATCCGAGGCGCGATCGTTCAGACCGCTTGCTGACGCGGGCGAGTCTGATCCGAGGCGCGGCCGGTCAGACCGCTTGCTGATGCTCAGCGCATTCAGGCGGTCATGGTGCTAGTCCGACATCAGGAAGATGAGCGGACGCACGTCGTTTTCCGGAGTCCACTCCCAATAGCGCAGCAAGACGGTGTAGACCAGCAGCCCGGTCTCGCCCTCGCCCAGCAGCAGGTAGCGCATGGCCTGATGCATCAGATTTTGCCGGGTCAGGCCAATGAATATCGAGATCGGATCGATCAGTTCGCTGACGTAGGCGATGGTGTTGGCGATGGCCAGCGCTCCGTGCACGTGCGCCACATAGTCGGCCCCCTCCCGCACCAGGTGGAACTCCAGCGGCGCGGCGAACTCGCTGCGGTTATCCACCATGTGCACGTGCACAAACAGGAACGGCCCGGTCACGTTGTAGTGCCGGACGATCTCCGCTCTCTTTTTCGCGCGCGCATCGGCCGAATCATTGCGGTTCGGCACCATGTGGACCTTCTTGCGCACGAGTTCGCGCGCGATGCGCTGCGACTCCTCATTGGAGAAGAACGCCTGCGAGACCCGGAACTCGGTCGATCGGACGGAGCGGCTCACTCCGCTCACGGCCATCAGCAAGACGATAAACACAGAGCCGATAATCAATCCGTCGGGCCTCTCCACGCAGTTATCGATCAGCGTGTAGGCAAACACGAGGGTAATGAAAGCCGAGTAGATCGCGAGCGGCCGCCGGCCCTCCCGCCAGAGGTCCACCGTCGCCGCGAACGCCGCCGAGAGGATCAGGACCAGCACGCCGGTGGCGTAGGCGCCGCTCTGGGCCTCCACGTCGGCGCGGAAGACCAGCGTCACCACGACGTTGATGCCAAACAGAACCAGCACCAGGGGGCGCGCCAGGGTGGCCCACTGCGGCGCCATGCCGAACCTGGGCAGATAGCGCGGGATCAGGTGCAGCAACCCGGCCATGGCGGAGGCGCCGGCGAGGGAGAGAATCAGAATGGTGGACGCGTCATAGATGGACCCAAACACGCCGCCCAGGTAGAGATGCGCGAGATAGGCGATGGCGCGGCCGCTGGCCTTGCCGCCCTCGCGGTAGGCCTCCTGCGGCACGAGCAAAGTGGTCACGAAGCTGCTGGTCAGGAGCATGACGCTCATGATCAGGGCGGCCGTCACCAGCAGTTTCTTCGTGTTGCCGATGCGGCCCCGGAGCGGCCCCGCCGGCCGCGGCCCGTGGCCCCCATCGGCCGGGCCGCCGTCAATCAGCGGCATCACCGAAACGCCCGTCTCGAAGCCGCTCAGGCCCAGCGCCAGTTTGGGAAACACCAGCAGCGCGCCGGCCATCACAATGGCAAAGTCGCCTTTCACGGCCAGGGCCGCCCGCCAATCCCCGATCAGGGTGGGATGGGTGAAAACCTCCCACAGACCGCGCGACAAGACCACCACGTTCAACAGCAGGTAAGGAATGGCGGCCACCGATGCCACGCCGATGGCCTCCCGAAAACCCCGCACGAAGACCGCGGCCAGTGCCGTCAGCAGCACCAGCGTGATGAGAATCTGATGCCCGCCCAGATAGGGATGAAGGAACGGATTCTCGGCCGCGTGCTGAGCCGCGTCGGCCGCCGAGAGTGTCATGGTGATGACAAAATCGGTGGCCGCGAATCCTAACAGCACGAGGACCAGCAGCTTGCCCTTCCACCCGCCGAGGAGGTGTTCCAGCATCGCGATGGAGCCCTGCCCGGCGAAGCTGCGCCCGGCCACCTGCATGTAGACGGGCAGCGCACCCAGCAGCGTGACGGCGATCAGAATGGCCGTCGCCAGCGGAGCCACGGCGCCGGCGGCGAGCAGCGCAATACCCGGCTGGTAGCCGAGCGTGGAGAAGTAGTCCACGCCCGTCAGCCACATCACCTTATACCAGGGATGGGTGGCGGCGCCGTGCGCGGCCTCATCCAGGGGCTCACCGCGAGTCATCCATCGTCCGAGGGCGGACTGGAACTGTAGCGAAGGCTGCGGCAGCTGCTTTCGGACCGGAATCAACGGGCCCATCGGGATCGGCCTAGACGTCGCAGATCTTCATCATGGCGTCCAGCGTGGCCAGCGGATCCGGTGTGGTGGGATTGTATTCATGGCAGAGATAGCCCGTGTAGCCCAGGTCCACGATGGCTTGGGCGATCGCCTTGTAGCTCAGCTCCTGTGTGTCGTCGAACTGGTGCCGGCCCGGGTTGCCCGCCGTGTGGAAATGGCCGATGTACTGGAAGTTCTCGCGGATGGTGCGGATGATGTCACCCTCCATGATCTGCATATGGTAGATGTCATACAGCAGCTTGAAGCGGGGCGAGCCCACGCGCTTGGCCAGTTCGGCGCCCCACTTGGTGTGGTCGCATTGATAGTCCTTGTGATCCACCTTGGAGTTCAGCAGTTCCATGCAGATGGTGACTTCGTTGTCCTCGGCGATCTTGACGACATCCTTGAGGATCAGGTGGCAGTTGTCCATCCCCTCTTCGTCGCTCTTGCCCCGGCGGTTACCCGAGAACGTGATGACGTTCGGCACGCCTTCCTTCTTCGCGCGCGGCAGATTTTCGGCAAACTGCGCCCGGATGGCTTCGTGCAGCGACTTGTCATTGCAGGCGTCGCTCAGCCTGCCGCCACCCGGCACCATCGTCGGCACCAGCCCGTATTTCTTCAGGATGGGCCAGTTGGCCGGCGCCTGCAGGTCAAAGCAATGCGCGCCCAAGCGGGCCGCGTTCTTGGCGCGATCCTCCAGCGGCATATTGCGGCCGAATACGCCGCCGCAAACGCCTTGCTTCAGGCGGTTCTTGCGCTGCACTTTCTGTTCGCCGGTCTGGGCGGCTACGGCCATTGTGGAGGCGGCGGTTGAGAATAGGAAGTCTTTACGGGTCATGTTGAGGAACCTCGCCGCTATGGTATAGCATTCGACCACCAGTCAGAAAGTCCGCCGCGCGGGGCGCCGTCAAGGCCGGCGTTTGGGTCCAGCCAGTTCCAGCCCCTGGGGCACGCCCTCCTGGCGCATCATCAGGCGGAAGTTCTCGATAAAGCGGGCGGCCAGGGTATCGTACTTGCGGTCGTACTCAGCCCGGCTGGGCCAGGTGTTGGCGGGGTCCAGGATGGAGTCCGGCACGCCGTTGCATTGCCGGGGGACGGCGATGCCGAAGACCGGGTCGGACCAAAACTCCACGTCGTCCAGGCGGCCTTCGAGCGCGGCGTTGAGCAGCGCGCGCGTGTGCTGGATGGAGATGCGTTTACCGACGCCGAACGGGCCGCCGGTCCAGCCGGTGTTGACCATCCAGACGCGGGCGCCGTGCTTGAGGATTTTGGCCTTGAGCATCTGCGCGTACTTGTAGGGGTGGTGGACCATGAACGGCGCGCCGAAGCAGGCGCTGAAGGTGATCTCCGGTTCCTTGCCCAGCCCGATTTCCGTGCCGGCGATCTTGCTGGTATAGCCGCTCATGAAGTGGTAGACGGCCTGGTCCGGTGTGAGCCGGGCGATGGGCGGCAGCACGCCGGAGGCATCGCACGTGAGGAAGATCACATTCTTCGGGTGGCCGGCGCACTTTTCGGCGACGGCGTTTTCAATGTAGTGGAGCGGGTAGGCCGCGCGGGTATTTTCGGTGAGTTTCTCGTCGTTGAGATCGAGCTTGCGCGTGCGCGGATCGAAGGTGACGTTTTCGAGGATAGTCCCGAAGCGGCGGGTGCAGGCGTAGATCTGCGGTTCCGCCGTTGGGGAAAGGCGGATGACCTTGGCGTAGCAGCCGTCCTCGAAGTTGAAGACTCCGCTGCCGGACCAGCCGTGCTCATCGTCACCGACGAGGCGGCGGAGGGGGTCGGCGGACAACGTGGTTTTGCCGGTGCCGGAGAGGCCGAAGAAGATGGCCGAATCACCCGCCGCGCTGGTGTTGGCCGAACAGTGCATGGGCAGCACGCCATCGAAGGGCAGCAAGGCGTTCAGCACCGTGAAGATGGTCTTCTTGATCTCGCCGCCGTAGCAGGTGCCGCCGATGATGGCCAGGCGCGCGGCCAGGTTGAGGATGATGAACGTCTCGGTGCGGGTGGCATCGATGAGCGGGCTGGCGTTGAAGCCCGGCGCGGCGATGACGGTGAACTCGGGCACGTGTTTCCGGTACTCGTCGAGAGTGGCCGGCTTGAGGAACATGGTGCGGGCAAACAGGCTGTGCCAGGCGGTTTCGGTGATGATCCGCACGCTCAGGCGGTACTCGGGGCCGGCCCCGCCGAAGCAATCCTGGACAAACACGTCGCGCCCTTGCAGGTAGGCCTGGAGCCGCGCCAGCAGTTGGTTGAAGCCCTCCTGGGGGAACGGCCGGTTGTGCTGGCCCCACCAGACGTAGCCTTCCGACGACGGCTCGCGGACGACGAACTTGTCGGCGGCGGCGCGGGCCGTGTGCTTGCCGGTATGGACGACGAACGGCCCTTCGCTGCAAAGCCGCCCTTCGCCGCGGAAGATGGCCTCTTCATAGAGGGCCGGCTCGGGCAGGTTCCAGTAGACGCGGCGCAGGTTCATCAATCCGTGATTCAGCAGGCCGTAGGCGCTGGCCGCTTCACCGGCTTCCTTCATCGCGGGGGAGGGGATTTCCGTGTAGATGTTCATGGGGAGGCTCGCTCACATCCAGTCGCGCACCAGGCGCCGGTCGCCCAGGTAGAGTTCGTTGGGCGCGGTGGGATCCAGCGCCCAGCGGATGCGTTCAATGCCCTCAGTGATCTCGCGGGCCGTTCCGCAGAAGCTGATGCGCAAGTGGCCCTCCATGCCGAACTCCTTACCGGGCACGGTCACCACGCGGACTTTTTGCAGCAGGAACTCGGCCAGTTTTTGGGAGCTCTTCTCGTAGCTGCTGAAGTCCGGGAAGCAGTAGAAGGCGCCGGCGGGCCGGGTGGCGGCGACGCCCGGGAACGTGCTGAGGCGGTCCATCAGGATGTTGCGGTTGTTCTCCAGAGTGAGCCGCAGGGCTTCAATGGAGTTCTGCACGCCGTTCAGCGCGCCGACGGCGGCCCACTGCGACGGGGTGGCCGGGCCGGAGGTCTGCTGGGACTGGATGGTGGCCATGGCGCCGATCACCTCGCGATTGCCGACGGCCCAGCCAATCCGGAATCCGGTCATGGCATACATTTTGGAGACGCAGTTGACCACGATCAGTTGAGACTGCTCCAGTTCCTGGCTGGAGAAGCCGTAACAATTGATCGGCGCGCGGCCGTCAAAAACGAGGCGGTTGTAGGTGTCGTCCATGATCAGCCAGAGCGATTTCCTGGCGGCCAGATCGACGACGCCGCTGATAAACTCCCGCGAATACATGACGCCCGAAGGGTTGTTGGGGCTGTTGAGGATGATGGCTTTGGTGTAGCTGCCGACGGCGGCGGCCATTTCGTCGACCGTGGGCTGGAAACTGCCGTCCTCGGCGGTGACCGCCACCGGCACGCCGCCGGCCAGTTTCACCATCTCGGGGTAGCTGACCCAGTAGGGTGTGGGGTAGATCACCTCGTCCTTCGGATCCAGGATGGCGATGAGGGCGGCCATGATGGCCTGTTTGGCGCCGCAGGACGCCACCACATTTTCGGGGCGCACCTGGCGGCCGTAGTGCTCCTCCGTATACCGGATGATCGCCTTTTTGAGGGCGGGTATGCCGTCGGCCGGAGTGTACTTGATATCGCCGGAGTTCAGGACGGCCGTGCAACCCACAATGGCGTCGATGGGTGTCTTGGACTTCGGTTCGCCGCCGCCGAGATGAATGACCGGCTCACCGCGCTCGCGCAGTTGGGCGGCCGTCTGATTCAGCTTTAGCGTAACGGATTCGTGTATGGACCGTGCCATCTGGCTCAGGCTCATCGCGTCAACCTCCGCGTGGAACATTACAGATAGGACTATCTGAATTAGATCCATCATGCACGGCTTTCGGGCCGTGTTCAAGGGGTTTGTGGAGGTTTGTCGAGGAAAGAGGGCGGGATGAAACGGGGAGGCGGGGCGGGGCGAGCCGGGGAGGGAGGGAGGGGCAGGCCGGGCCATAGGTGTTGAGATAAGCCCGATTGGCACGTCGGCGTCGCTGGGTTGCTGGTGGGAAGGGCTGTTAGCAACAGGAATCCGCTTTCGCTGGGTTCGGGGCCGTCATCTCCCAGAACGGGACTTCAGGGCCGCGTGGGCCCACATCTACTTGCCGGGCGTTCCTCTCCCGCCCAGTCAGAAGTTCGCCCATGGAGCGCGACCAGCGGGCGTCGACAGGATTCTACACCTTGACTCCGCAATTCCCGCTCCGCTGGCGAACCAACACGGCTGTGGCCAGATGTGTTCACAGAGATCAGGAATCAGGATTCAGGATTTTGCCCGGTGTTTGTCGGGAATTTGTCCGTTTCGGGTTCCTTCCTCGACAAGTTCCAGGAGACGCAGTTTCAGCACGGTACCGGATTCGCCATTTAGCAGTATCGCTTTTGTCAACGCGACGAGCTTATTCCCCGAGACAACGAGATCGCGATGCCACGCATTGACCCCTTTGTCTGCGGTCGTACCCAAGCTCTCACGGACTTCGATGCCGGCGGCTGGGAGCAGGTCTGAGTCAAATACCACGTAGCCCGTATCCATGATCTTGTCTCTTCCAATGGCCACCGCGCGAACGATGCGTTCGACGTTGGAGCGGTCCTGTGCAACCTCAAATACCGAGAGCAGATTCTTCTGTGTTGGCAAGTCGCCGAGGGGATCAGCGGGAGCATCGTTAACTGCGAGGAACGGCGCAGCCTCTTCCTTGAACCAGCGATACTGTCTAACGTTTCGTAGTAGCAGAGGCATCTCACTTGTGCCGCGCAAGTTGAGCGACGACCTGATCTATCAGGGAACGGAGTTCGCCGATCTGTTCTAGGTTCCGCGCTTCCAACAACAACGAGCGCGCGCGCGGATCGTCAAGAGCGGCAAACCCCAAGATTGCCCCATCCCGAACCCTAGGGGAGCGATGCTTCAGTGTTTGTCGCAGGATACCCCAGCGTTGGGGAAGCGTTGACGCGTCATTGAAGTCGGCGAGCCACCTCAGCGCCTCTGAAACAACGTCGGGCGTCGGGTTGCCAGCAAATAAGTACTCGGCGATCGCCCGAAACGCCGCTTGTCCGTGCTGTGCCAATGTTCTAACGAGCGCGCGGGAAAAAGTGCTGTGCACACCGTCGTGAAAAAACTCGGACGCTCCTCGCTCGAATAGTTCACGAATCTCCTTCAGCAGAAGAGGGTCGATCTCCGTGACCGCTGTGCTGCTCTCGGACATGAAATCGTCGCGTCTGCGACGGCTCAGGTCTCCAACTGATAAGAGCGCCTGTGTGCCTTGTGTGCCCAATGCGGCACTCAAGACAAGGCCAGCAACGAATAGCCCCGGCCTCCGAAGCCGAATGCCCACGGCATCCACAGGCAGGCCGGTGCTTGCCCCTTGCCCTGTCTGGGGCGGAGTATCCTCTAGACTGGTTGAGGCAGTCTCTTTGAATCGCTCTAAGATCACGGAGCAACAACCCCATTGGTAGCGATGGAGCAGCCACTTCCAACTAGTTCACCGAATACTTCGAAGAGCCGTTCCTGGGGGATTGGCCCGGCGAAACTGGGGGTAGTGTTAATATCCAACTCCAAGCGCAGCGCGAACACTCTGGGAGAGGCTTGGGCCTGGACCACCTTCCCCGCCATAGTCAGTGCAACCAATGCGAATCCAGCCACACTCCATTTGTTTAAACGGTTTAGCTGTAGACCTTCAATTCCTGTAAAACTCTGCGCAGGTGGAAGGTTGATCTGATACAGAAAATCCGACGATTCAGGATCGACCTGCACAGGAACATAGTTGGGCAGACGCAGGTAGCCAGCTCGGCGATCTTCCTCTCGGTGCATGAGATGAGCACCAAAGGCAATCCTAGCGATGGGAGGCAAATCACCTCGTCTAAGCCATTTCTCCGCGGCCGCGGAGAATGAGCCGATCATTTCCATTCCCGGTCCAAGCGTGGGGAACTCCGCAGCCTCGATTCCTTCCCCAAGGTCGTTCTCCGGGGTAACAAACAACCAGTCAATCCTGTCAGTCCCAAATCTGAGGATCAACTTGCCCGTGCCGAAGGAGCCCTGAACCAGCCCGGAACCCTGTTTCGGGTTCGTCGTGATCTCGTCCGGCTGATTGTCCGTCACCATCTGCCACCAATCAGCTTTGAACCAGTCAGCGAATCGCGTGGCTGCATCCGGCGTCGGGAATATTGTCAGGCGCACCTGTTGGGCTTGCCAATCTGCTACTGGAAATCTGGGCATGGGAGCACCCCTGTAGATTAGCGGATTGAGGGACGCGCTGCCAGCACCGCGTTATGAGAACGTGGCCTCAGCGATCCGGAACAAGTCGTCTCGTTTTCAGTGTCATGCGGACGTCTACACACCACCTGCCCAGAAAGTAATGCCCCTTGGGCGCGTAGTCGGCAAGTCGGACATCTGCCCGTCAGGGGCCCAGAGACGGCGTTCCGGGAAAGGCTGCCGGTGTGGACAACCGGAAACTGTCGCGAAATCCCCTTGTCACCAGGAATCGGCTCAGCGGCCATTACTTAAACGCCTGTGGCAGGCCGGGTGGCCTGCCCCTGAGGAAACTAGGCCTTCGGACGGGTATCGACAACCTTGAAGTTCTTCTCGTCAAAGTACAGCGCTTTGCCCTGGCGGAAGGACTGGACGGCCATGGTGATGAGCACCTGGGCGCAGGCGGCCGTTTCCACGTCGAGCCTCGGCTTCTGGCGGGTGCGGATGCACTCCAGGAAGTTGGAGACGTGGGCGGCCATGGAGTCCTTCTGGTCCACCGGGACGCTCTTGTCGGCCAGGGTGTCGTCGAAGCCGAACTTCTCCTTGTAGGCGGCGTTCTTGCCGACGATCTGGCGCTCCGGCTTCAACGTGATGTGGTCCGTGTTGCCTTCAAACCGGCCGTGCTCCACCATGATGATGGTGCCCTCGTGGCCGCGAATGAGGCCCGGGCTGTGCTGGGAGTTGGCCATCGACGACGTCAGCACGATGGAGTGTTCCGACGGGTACTCGCCGATGAGGTGGAAGGTGTCGGGCACTTCGCGCTCATCTTTGAACACGTAGTTGCCGCCGCCGGCCAGGACCCTGGAGGGGTATTCGGGCCGCGGCCAGCAGATGTTCATCGGCGCGGCGACGTGGAAGAAGAGGTCAGTGGCAGTGCCGCCGGAGTAGTCCCAATACTTGCGGAAACGGAAGAAGCGGTCCGGGTTGAACGGCTGCGATGAGGTGCCGCCGAGCCACATCTTCCAGTCAATGAAGTCCTCGCCCGTCTTGTCCGGTCCGGCGGTTGGATCAATCTTCCAGTTCCACTCGCCATCGGCTGAGTTGCGATGGTAGGTGCCCTGGCTGAGGAGCATCTTGCCGATGGCGCCGTCGGCGATCAGCTTTTTGGCCTGCCACCACTGGTCCGCCGACGTGGTCTGGGAACCGACCTGGAGCACCCGCTTGGTCTCCTTGACGGCATCGATCATGGCCTTCACTTCTTCGATGGTGTGGCACATCGGCTTTTCGCAATACACGTCCTTGCCGGCGCGCATGGCGGCGATGGCGATGCGGGCGTGCCAATGGTCCGGCGTGGCGACGATGACCGCATCGATGTCCTTGCGGGCGATCAACTCACGATAGTCCAGGAAGCCGTCCACCTTGGTGTTGTACCGGGTGGCGTGCATGTCCTTGTTCATGTTGATGCGCTTCTGGTAGACATCGCAGACAGCGATGACCTGGGCGTCCTTTTCTTTGCCCACGTCGCCGAAGGCGCGGCCCACATAGGTGCCCCGTCCGCCGACGCCGATGACGCCGACGTTGATCTTGTCGTTGGCTCCGAACGCGCGGCTGGGAATGATGGTGGTGGCCAGTCCGAGGGCGGTGCCGGCGGTGCCCGCGGTCTTCAGGAAATCTCTGCGATCATGCTCGCTCATGTGAAAGCCTCCTCAACGCTCGACTCGTCGTCAGGTTACCCCGAGGCGGGAAGCGGGGTCAAGCCGCGGGGCGGGGGCGCTGAACCGTTTTGGGGATTCCACGTGTTCAAGCGGGGGGTAAATCGCTTCCTCCCGGTCGCGGCTCTGATTCAGTCAGCGAGCGTTGCCGCTCCCCAAGACGGTTAAGCACCCGCGGGACCGGCGCCGCCCATGGGTGGCGGCTACTGCGATAGAATCGGCGCATTATGAAACGCCGCAGCTTCGTCGCCGCCGCCGCCGGCGCACCGCTCCTCTCATCCACTATGCAATCCCAAACCAAATCCCCAACGTGTCTTGAAATGCGCTGGTTCCATTGCCGGAACACCATGGACAACCAGCGCGCCAAACTCGGTGAGTTCCTGGCCAAGAAACTGGTGCCTGCTCTGAAGAGCGCCGGCACGGGCCCGGTGGGCCTGTTCGCCACGTCCGTGGGCATGGAGTCGCCCACCGTACTGCTGGTGGCCGAACACGCCTCGGCCACGGCCTTCGATCAGTGCTGGAAGAAGATCCCGGCCATTGAAGGCGCAGACCTGCCGTTCCAGCGCATGGACGTGCAGCTGCTACGCGGCTTCGCCGGCTTCCCCGCCATCGAGGTTCCGCCGGCGCCGGAAGGGCGCGGCGGGCGGATCTTTGAGCTGCGCACGTACGAATCCAACACGCCCACGTCGTTGGCCAAGAAGATCGACATGTTCGAGAAAGGCGAGATCGACATCTTCCGGAAATACGGCCTGCTGCCCATTTTCTTCGGGGAGATGATCGCAGGTCCGCGCATGCCGAACCTCACCTACATGGTGGCCTTCGACAGCCTGGCGGCGCGCGAAGCCAATTGGCGGGCCTTCGGCGGC
>JBBQLF010000066.1:0-12418 GCA_038327695.1 Bryobacterales bacterium | reverse complement strand
GATGGCGGCAACGTATGGGCCGTTTAGGCTGACCAGCACCTGGCTGGGCATCCCGCCTCCAATAATGTTCGGCAGCGGCGTCAAGGCCCATCCGTAATTGACGAAAGCGTTGCCCGAAATGGTCTCACCCTGGTTCGGCGTGTCGATTGCGCCAAATGGCTTCTTCGAGTTCGCGTTGTCCAGCGTGATGATCTTCGACCCCAGGTTCTTGGTATTACCCTCGATATCCTGGGCGATCGCCCAAAGCTTGACCGTCCCATTGCCCTTCGGTCCACTGGCGTTCGGCACGCCGGTGGTGAGCATCAGGTAACCCCAGCCGGCCCGGTACTGGAAAGGCAGCGTGCCGCGGCTCCCCTCGATGTCAGGCCGCGAAGGCGCAACGAATACCGCGTCCGCGATGTAGACATACCCGTTGCTGTGTACCGGTTCCCCGCCAATCGGATCCCGCCAGAGCGTCACCTTGCTGTCATAAATATCATCCAGGGCCCAGCCTGTCACCGCGATGCTGCCCGCGATCTTAGTGGTTCCGTCGACGGGTGTGTCAAACGCCCCGTCGGGCCCCGTGGAGGTGGTGAGCCGGGTCAGCGCCACTGGGATCGTCAAAGTCGGATTGGTCGCTGTGGGGACCGAGATGGTGACCGTTGCGTTGGAGACTCCGGATGCCGGCAGCGAGCCGGGGCCCAGGGAGACCGTCAGACGCGTGGGACCGGTACCCGAGGCCGGTGAGACCTGGAGCCACGGCTGGTTGCTGGATGCCGTCCAGTTCGCAACCCCTGGCCGGGAGAAGCGCAGCACCACCTTTTGGGCCGGGGTTGACAATGTAGCGTTGGCGGCGTAGTTCAGTTTGCTCCGATCCAGGGAGATAGTGATTGGCGCACCAATCGCCGTGAAATCGGCAATCTGATTGGTGGATGCCAGGGTGACAGGCACACTCGCCGGTGTGAATGTGTAGCCGGCCAGCGCCGGGGTCAGCGTGTATGCGCCCGCAGTGAGCCCGGTCAGCGAATACTCCCCGTTGGCGTTGGTGGTTGCAACCTGGTTCGCCGCACCGGACAACGTGATGGTGGCACCTGGCAGAGCCACACCGGAAACGGTCAACCGTCCCGTGATCTGCATGCCGAGCCCCTGATTGACGGTCACGGTCTGGCTTTCGATCGCGATTGCCGCCGATCTGGCCGCGCCACCATTGGCCGTGTAGTCGAACGTTAAAGATCCATTTCCCGTCCCGGCGGAGGGGCTTCTCAGCGAAACGAAAGCCGAGGAAGGCGGCCCAGCCGCCCACTGGCAGGCAGGCCCGGTCGTGATGTTGATGACCCCCGAACCGGCTGCACTGCCAACAGTGAATGTCGATTGGCTCACAGAGTAGGAACAACCGCCGGTCGCCCCGTAGGTCGCGGTGACCTGCATTCCTGTAGGCACGGCGGTTACCTGCAAGCTGAGGTTCGTCGATGGGTCCACCCAGGCCGTACCCGGCGTGAGCATCGCGGTCCTGAAGTCGTTTGGCGCGCTGACCGGATTGAAATGAAGCAGAAAACTGACACTGACGGGATCGCTGGGGCGATCGTGATGGACCAGGACCCCGGATTCCAGCAGCGGGGCATACTTTAAAAGCGTGCTGTCGAAGTTCCCCAGGAATTTGCGGTACTCGATCCAAAACCACTCGTTGTACCCTGTGCCGCGCCGGATCCGCAGCCCCTTCAGGCCGGCGCTCGGCGAGGCCGAAGGCAGAATCGTATTCGTGCTGGTAGACGTTACTTCCAGATAGTCGGGCCCTTTGGCAATCCAACCCATGACCAGCTTCTGAGGCATCGAGACGTGGCCCAGCGGATAAACTCCGTCGTAGGAGCGAAATGCGCCCATGATCGAGTGGTCGCCTTTCAGCAGGTCGGTGCCCAGAGCGCCAGGCGTCCCGACCGGCACGGTACCGTAATCCCGCGTATAGGAGTAGCGCATACCGAGCCCGGCACCAAGTGCCTTCGATCCCAGTTGCACGCCCGCTCCGGGAGAATCGACGAGTTCCGCGGCGATGTAGGCCCACGAGGACAGCACGGTGCCATCGCCGGGCGTGCTGAGCAGATCACAGAAATCCGACGAAACGCGGGTGGGACAGTTTCCCGTGGCCGGGTATCTGGCGATCATGATGATCCGGTTGAACTGCGTGAAGTCAACGCTTGCGTCCGCCGCCGCCATCGCCGCCAACATCGTGAGCGGCGAACCGTTGGCCGGGTCTCTCTTGTCGGCGCAGCCGTATTGATCCTCAGGCATCGTGATCGGCACCATGACGGTCGGCGTGATCCAGGTCTTTCCGCCGGACGCCTCACGGAAGTAGCCGTCCACCGTCGGTGGCGGCCCTGTGGACATGAATTTCTGCACGTAGTCCTGTGTGATCAGGGTGGGCGTCAGCCTCAAGGATGGAGTCTCGATCAACAGCACCACCGTCTTCTGCTCACCGAGCGTGGAGCAGATGTTCAGATTCAGAGGCCCCGAGTTTTCTATGGATGCGGCCAGAATCCCGTCACCCACGCGAAACCCGCGGACTGTTACCGAAGCCGCGCAGCCAACAGACAAGGGAGTCCCTGCGTAGACTGGGTACGATGCGTTACCGGACTGCAAGGTCATACTCGTCTCGGTCCGGCCGGTCACTGGATTGTCGATGACGAGGCTGCGAAGCGAACCTTGAAAGACATCAGGCGTTTCCGCGGACAGTTGCCGAAGGGCGGCGCCAGGATCCCTTCTCACCAAATCACCGAGGGTTGCTGAGTGATCGGCAACCTGCGCGGACAAAGCAAGTGCCGAGAAGAACATGGCGAATGCAGGACGTAGCATACTACCGAGTATTCCAGGATGACGGAAATTTCACAACCTACCCTTTGTTCGCTTTTCATCAGCCGCTCATTGATGTACCCAATCAGTGGCTCGGCCCCCCGCTCGCTGCCGTGATCGCGAAACTGACGGAACTGCTCACGCAACTCGATGCGGAGAGGCCACTACGGGAAGGAAAAACGGCATTGACAGCGCCTTGAGGCGATGCTGGAGTGCGGATTGAGAGAATACGTTACGAAGGAAATCCAGAACCGCCCCCCCCCCCGTGGGGGATGAGTCCCCGTCAAGGCAATCGCGGTCGGCGTGTGCGGCAGGGGTGTCGGCGCGGATGTCGAGATTGTGGAGGGCAAGTATGGCTGGGCTCTCAGCGGTTCCCAATGCCTCATGCTCGGGCACGGGTCACTGGGCCGCGTTCTGGACCCAGGCTCCTCGATTTCCCTCAAGGCCACTGACCTGGTCGTGGGAATAGTCCGCTGCCCCGATCCCGTTTCCTCCCCGAACTGCGCCCTGGGCGAGTGGAACATGTGCGGCAACGATCCACACCCGGAACGCGGCATCAGGCAGATCCATGGCTTCACGCCGGAGCGCTCGAGGATTAGCCCGGAAAACGCCATTCAGGTCGACTCATCGCCCGGACTCCTCGGGGTCCTCCTCGAGCCGATGACCGTGGTAACCAAGGGCATCAGAGCAGGTGGGCCCCGCCGGGCATCGCGCCTTCTGGGAGCCACGCAATGTGCTCGTGACGGGCGCCGGCACGATCAGCCCGCTAGCTTCGTGTCTCGCGAAGCAGCGCGGGCTCGAAGTCCACGTGCTCGCCAGGGTAGCGGCCGGCAGTAAGCCGGAGCTGGTGCGGCGGCTCGGTGCCACGGACCACTCGTGCCCGGCCACGGACTTGGGTTACGAGCCGGATGTGATTGTGGACTGTACCGGAGCCGGCCGCCTCGGCCGTGATCTCGTTCGCGCCCAACGGAATGCTGGCGCTGGTGTAGTTACCGGATTCGTTCCCAGTTGCATGGCGAACCTGGCCGGTGTCAAAGTGCAGCGCGGCAATCTTGGCCGTAGCGACCACCGCTGCCGATGCGTCTCGAACCGTTCCGGAGACTTACCGTGTCGCGGACCGTGAAAACACCATCATGGCCAACAGGGCTGTGGACGGCCTCCATATCGCCAGTCTGCCACGCCGTATCCGCAGTTTCGCCATACGCTGGAGACCGGCAGGATTCAGTGCCCGCACCATCCTGGCGGAGTCTGTTCCGGCGCCCGCCTGCGGGATCAGATGCATCCTGCGGCTTTCGGCGGTGAGTTGCTTGCACTCGTACGGCCCGCCGCCCAGTTGCACATAAGTTGTGGACGTTGATGGCGGACTCCTGGGCGCGGCGCATCACCTCAAGCGCATTCTCCTGCCAGCACCAGTCCCTCATCCTCTGGCTGTAGGCATTGTTGAAGTGGACGTATCCGTGGAATGCGTTGGCGCCCAGTACCAGCCGGCTGATCTCGGCTCCGCCGAACTTCATTCTCAGCGGCTGCCCCACCCCGGGGCCGGCTGCGAATCTCACTCCGGCGCATGCCGGTTTGTCGCGTGCGTGGCGGTCTCTGGACCAACCAGGCAACGTAGTCTGACTCGAACCGGAAACCGCCGGATTGCTGGCAGAAATGCGTGTCGAGGACGAGGACCATCCCACCCTCGGCGAGGGAATGAGGGAATGAGGAACATAGGCGGCTGTTATGCCGAGTGCTGGGCGGCCGGGTCTTGCACGGCACCGGCCGAACTTCGCTTGGCTCACTCCTTCACGGCGGGCAAACCCGTCAGTACGGGCTGATCGAATGCGGCAGTAGCTCCGCGCTCCGGCCTGTCAGCTTCTCCACTTCCTTGCGCAGCGGACCGACCGCCTTGGCGAACATCATCTTGTAAGCACCGCAAAAGTAGTCCAGGTCTCCGAACTGCTTGAGCGGGCCGTGGCGCGTCTTCGGGCAGCCGCCGTGACAGATCGCCTGATACTCGCAGACCTGACACTCCGGATGGGCAATCGTCTTCTTGCCCGCGAACTGGTATCGCTTCTGCCGCCGCGCGATCTCGGGGAAAGAATCCAGGTTCACGTTGCCCAGCTTCCATTCCTTCTCCACAAAGAAATCGCACGGGAATACGTCGCCGTTGTACTCCACCACCACGTAGCTGTCGCAGGTCTCGTGCATTGTGCAACTGCCCGGCTTCTGGCCCGCCAGCGCTTCGGCCAGATTGTCGAAGAACCGTACCCGTACTTTGCGCCGCTCCGGCCACCAAAGGTCGAAGATCTCACACATGAATCGTCCGTACTCCTCCGGCGTGATGGTGAACGGCATCGGCGAGCCATCGGCGTTGAATTCCGCCAATGGGATGAACTGCATGTACTGGATGCCGAGCGAGCGGAAGAACTTGTAGGTCTCCTTGGGTTTGTGGACGTTGGCCTGGCTGAGCACGCAGAGGATGTTGAACTCCACCTTTTCCTGCTGCATCACTTCGATGCCCTGCATCACTCGCCGCCAGGTGCCCTGAGCCCCCTTGTTGAGGCGGTAGAGATCGTTGACCTCTTCGGGCCCGTCGAGCGAAACACCGATCAGAAAGTTGTATGTGTGAAAGAGTTGGCACCAGTCTTTGTTCAGCAGCACACCGTTGGTCTGCATCGCGTTCGACACCGATTGCCCGTTGCGGCCATAGCGCTGTTGGTATTCCACCAGGCGGGTGAAGAACGGCAGCCCGGCCAGGGTCGGCTCGCCGCCCTGAAAGGCGAAAGTCGAGGCCGGGTAGGAGTAGAAAAGAAATGAGTCCACCAGACGCTGCAGCGTGTCGTCCGTCATCAGCCGTGCGGGCAAATCCTTGTAGGGGTCGGCGTCGCGGTCCAGGTAGAAGCAGTACGTACAATCGAGATTGCACACGGCCGACGCCGGCTTGATCAGCAGAGACGTGATCCGCGGCGCCTGCCCGGAAATGGAGGCGCCGGAGTAGCTGTCACTGACAATCGGAAATGGGGTTCCAGGCGTCATATCTTGGGAGTGTAGCATCATGACACCTGACGACCTCGCCGCCCAAATCCATGAACAGATGGTGGCCCGCGGAGACGAGGAATACGCGGCAGGCCAGCGCCGGATTTTCCAGCACGAGGTGGATACCTATGGCGTCCGGACAGCGGATCTCCGCGCGCTGATCCGGGAGGTGGGTAGGATCGTGAAGCCCTGGCCTGTGGCGCAGCGCAACGCCCTCATGGAGTTGCTCTGGCAGACCGGCAAACTGGAAAGCGGCGCGCTCGTATGCCACGTCTACCGCCGCTTTGCCAAGCTCTGCGCAGAACCGGAGTTCCACATGTTCGAGCGGTGGCTGGATGGCTATGTCCGCAACTGGGCTCACTGTGACGGCGTCTCCTCCTGGCTGGTGGCGGCCTGCATCGCCAACCGGCCCGAATTGCGGCACGAGCTGTTGCCGTGGACCGAGTCCCCCAACCGCTGGAAGCGCCGCGCCGCGGCTGTGTCTCTGCTCTGGGAAGCCAAGCGCGGCCGGCACACCAGCTTCCTTCTCGATGCCGCCGCGCGCCTGCTGCCGGTGCGCGACGACATGGTGGAGAAGGGTGTGGGGTGGTTGCTGAAAGAAAGCTATCCCGCGAGGCCAGCCGAGACGCTGGCCTTTCTCATAGCGCATCGTGGCGCCGCCTCACGGCTCACATTGCGCTATGCGGCCGAAAAGATGCCGCCCGCGGTCCGCGCCGAACTTCTGGCAACGCCGCACTGCGACCCTACTTGAATAGCATCGGCGCGAACTCATTGAGGTAGTCGCGCCAGTTGATCCAGGTGTGGCCGCCGCTGGTCTCCCTGTACACGGGTGCGAAGCCGTGCTTTTTGAGCATTTCGAGGGTCGCTTTGGTGGTGCCGAGGAGGAAATCCTCGCTGCCGGTGGCGAACCAGAGCACTTTCAACCCCTTCTTCAGCTTGGCGTCGTCCAGGGTGGCGAGCCGCTGTTTTTCCCACTCGGCATTCGGTGAAGCTGGCGGCGCGGCGCCCGCTGTGCGCGGCCGGGCGCCGAAGACGCCGGCGCTAAAGACGCCGAGGTAGGCGAACTGATCCAGATGCGACATGCCGATGTTCAGCGTCTGTCCGCCGCCCATGGAGAGGCCGGCGAGGGCGCGCTGATCGCGCTTGGGCAAGACGCGGTAGTTCTTCTCCACGTACGGCATGATGTCCTTGACGAAATCCTCGCTGAACTCATCCACCGCAGCGTTCGCCCCGGCGGGGGCGGGGCCGGTTCGCGTGTGGCCCGCCGGCATTACCACGATCATTGGTTTCGCCTTCTTCGCCGCGATCAGATTGTCGAGGATGAAGTTGGCGCGGCCGGCCGACGTCCAGGAATCGTCTGAATCGCTGGAGCCATGGAGCAGATAGAACACCGGATACTTGCCTTTGCCCAACTCATAGCCCGGTGGCGTGTAGACGTGCATGCGGCGATGACGGCCCAATGCCGTGGAGTAGTAGTGAACCGCCGCCACCGCACCGTGCGGCACTTTGTTGACGTCCATGAACTCCGCGCCCGGCACCTGGACCACGCTCCACGTGTTGGTATTGGATTCACTCACCGACGGGTTACGGGGATCCATCACCGCCACGCCGTTCACCATGAAGCGGTAGCGGTATGAGCCAGGAACTACCGGGCCGGCTTTGGTCTCCCACACTCCATTTTCACCTTTGACAAACTGGGGGCCGCCCTTGGGTAGACCCTGAATGTCGCCACCCTGCAGGCCCACCGTCTCGGCCTTTGGCGCCAGGATCCGGAACACGATCTGCCGGTCCGGCAGAACCTCCGGCGAATTCACCTGCGGGCCCTGCGGGGCCTGTGCGTACGTGCTCGTCATCGCCAGGATTCCGGCGACGGCGAGCTTCCAGTAGTCATTGCGTATCATTGCGGCTCCCTTCACTGCCAGCGCAGCCGGGGTCGAAGTCGAGAGTACCCGGCGCACGCGCCGATACTATCGAAACCACTGGGGGAAGGCAAGGATCGGGTGGAGTGGACCGGGTGGACTGGTGCTAGCGTGTGACCTGGCTGGGCCAAGTCATGCATACCCCGTTCGCTTGCATCAAACGGAGGTTCGATCCTGGCAGGCGGTAGACTGCAGAATCACCGCGGACTCCAACTGCAACAAACTGGCTCCGGATCTCCGCGGCACGGATCTGCCGCTGCGCGAACTCGTGAGCAGGCGCACCGCTCAGACGAACCGGGACCTCACGGCCGGCCGCGAGCGCCACCGCCCTTTCGGCCCTGCCCCCTCGCGCGGGTCTCTGCAGCCAGGGTTTCTGGAGCCCGCTAGTTCGTCCTATTGATGAGGCCGTGCACTTCGGAGAGGAGTTCAGCTGCGGCGAACGGCTTTTCCAGGAAGCCTGTCCCTGGAGGCAGGTCATCGTGGCCGATTTGGCGATCCAGCACATCGTCGCCGGTGCTGCCGGAGACAAACAGCACCTTGATGGCGGGATATTCGGCGCGGATCGCCGCAGCAAGCGATTGTCCGGGCAAGCCGGGCATCTGGATATCGGTGACGATCAGGTCCGGGCGCTGCGATTCCAGGCGGCAGGCGGCCAGAGCATCGGTCGTGCTGCTGGCCTGGGTGACGGCGAAGCCCTCCCGTTCCAGCGTCTTGATCATGAGGGAGCGGATACCGGCCTCATCCTCCAGCAGCAGGATGCGGCCCTTCGGCTTGGCCGGCAGGCGGGCGGCGCCCTGCGGGCAGCGGATTTGCACTGCGGACTTGCCCACCAGGCGAACCGTACAACCCAATGACTCCAGCGGGCGGATCAGGCCCGCCAGACCCAGCGGCGGATCGGCCACGTCCTTGGCCCCGGAGAAGGGCTCGAAAATGGTCTCGGCCGCCTCGTCGGACAGTTCAGCCCCTTCCAGCGACATGGATATTTCGACGGTCTTGCCATCGACGAGCCGCGCCGCGAGCCCGATCCGGCCGCCCGGTGCGTGGGGCAGTAGATAGCGGTGGGTTGCGCGTAGAGCCTGTTCGAGCTGCGCCGGCGAACAGCAGACGACGAGTGGCACGGCGGGATCCAGCTTGGCGGCCAGGCCGAGTTGTGTGGCCTGGGACTGCAACCAGGGTAGGGCGTCGAAGTCCTCCGCCGAGACGGCCGGCGGCCGGGTCAGCGAGTTCAGGCCATGCGTCAGCACGGCCATGCGGTTGGCCGCGCGGAGAATCTCGCCGATATCGGCGCGTCGCGGATCGTCCTCCGCCATGGTGGAGGCCAAGTCCTCAGAGTAGCCGGCGATGATCATGAGAAGATTGTTGGCCAGGTGCGCCACACGCCCGCTCAGGCGCTCGACGGCGGCCCGCTTGTGGCGTTCGATCAGTTCGGACTGAATTTGCACAGCCGGCCCAGAAGGCCGCTCCTGCAGTGTCAGAAGCAACTCGGAACCCTGGCCGGCCGGCCACCCGGGCGAGCCTTGGATGGAAATCCCCAGCCGGAGTTCTTTGCCCGTCGCAGAGAAGCGAACCGGGCAATCCGGCTGGGGGATTCCGGAGCGCCGCACTTCCTCCAGTGCGGTCTCCAAGGCGGGATCGGCGATGAGCTCAGTCAGCTGCAAACCGGCGAGATCGGCCTGCTCTAACGCGAGTAGGCGGCAAAACTCGCGATTGAACGCGGTCAGACGCGATTGATCATCCACTGCCGCCACGGCCACCGGCAGGACGGCGAAGATCTCCTGGTAGTAGCGCCGCTCGGCCTCTACAAGAGCCAGCAGCCGGGCCACCTCCGAGGACTTCCATTGGTCGTGTTCTACACGCTGCATGTTGGGCCGTCACCTCTCACCGATTCCTACGCTTCCAGTTTCCGGGCCGTACCCGCGCGGAACAAGTACCAGGAGGGACCAATTCGCAGCGGGGTCGTTCCAGTACTTTTTGAAAGCCTCGTGCTATAAAGGCGTGAGAGGCTCTACATGTCTGATCTTTTTGACCTGTCCGGGAAAGTGGCCGCCGTTGTGGGCGGCGGTGGTGTGCTCGCTGGTGAGATGGCCCTCGGTTTGGCCCGATCCGGCGCAGATGTGGCGATCTTGGACTTCAATGCCGACGCCGCTAACGCCCGGGCGCAGCAGGTCCGTGATCTTGGCCGGCGCGCGATTGGAATCGCTGTGGACGCGACGAAGAAGGCCGACCTCCAGCGCGCCCTGGATACGATGCTTCGGGAACTCGGGGGCGCCCATATCCTCATCAATGGGGCCGGCATCAACTCCGGCACGCCGTTTTTCGAGATCAGCGAAGAAGAGTGGCACCGCATCATTGATGTCGATCTGACCAGCGTCTTCCTCGCCTGTCAGGTCTTCGGCGCTCACATGGTTCTGCCCGGCAACGGCGGTTCCATCATCAACATCTCGTCGGCATCTTCCGGCCCGCCGCTATCCAAAGTCTTCACGTATTCAGTCGCCAAGGGCGGCGTGAATCAGATCACGCAGTTCCTGGCCCGCGAATGGGCCACGCAGGGCGTGCGCGTCAACGCCATCCTGCCTGGCTTCTTCCCGGCGGAACAGAACCGGAAACTGCTCACCGAAGATCGCGTCGCCTCTATCATGCGGCACACGCCGATGGCTCGCTACGGCGAGGCGTCGGAACTGGTGGGCGCCACCGTGTATCTTTCCTCCGGCAAAGCGTCTAGTTTTGTGACTGGTTCCATCCTGCGGGTCGACGGCGGGTATCTGGCGATGACCATTTAGGGCTTGACATCCGTTTCAAACGACCGTATGATTCATACAGTTGTATGAATCAAGCGTTCGATACAGATGAAGCGCCGATCCGCGTGGCCGAGACCAAGGATCGCATCCTGGATTCGGCGGAAACGCTTTTCGCGGAACATGGATTTGCGGCCACGTCACTCCGCCAGATCACGGCTGGCGCGGGGGTGAACCTGGCAGCCGTTAACTATCACTTCCAGAGCAAGGACTCCCTCATTCTGGCCGTGTTGCTGCGCAAGCTGGAGCCGATCAACCACCGCCGCCTGGAACTTCTGGACGCAGTGGAGACCGAGGCGGGCGCCGATCCGCTCCTCCTGGAGTCTGTACTGGGGGCGTTCCTGCTCCCGGTTCTGGAGGCAAAGGCGGCTGGCGTCGAGCTCTGCACCTTCCCGCGCCTCATGGGCCGCATGTACACCGAGCCGGGTGATTGGATGTTGCGCATCTTCCCTCAGGCGTTCGCGCCCGTCATCGCTCGATTCCAGCAAGCGTTCCAGCGCGCCTTGCCCGGTGCGGATGTGGAAGACATCGGCTGGGGGATGCACTTTTCCATCGGCGCCATGGCGCACTATCTGGCGGGCGGCGCGTTGCTCAAGGCGGTCTCACAGGGCCGGGCCGATCCTGCCGACACCGCCGCGGCGTTACCGCGACTGGTCACTTACATGGCGGCCGGGCTGCGGGCTCTGGCCGGACAGAAGGAGAAAGCCCGATGACACGCCTTTGGATGCTCCTACTGGTGGGCATGATCGCGTCCCCGCAGGAAAGGAAGGCGCTCCCGCTCAGCTTGAACAAGGCGGTGGAGATCGCCACGTCGCCGGACGGGGCGACACGCCTGCGGCTGGCCAATGAACTTGTGCGGCAGGCGGACGCGCGGCGGTTGCAATCGCGGGCGGCGTTGCTGCCCAACGTGGACGGCGCCTACGCATTCCGCAGCTTCACCAACAACATGCAGACCTTTGGCATCGCCTTTCCGCAGTTGGCCGCCACCGGGTTCGGCCTGCCCGCGCTGATCGGCCCAATCAACGTCAACGACGTCCGTGCCACCGCGACCCAGAGCATTTTTGATCTCGCCGCGATCCGCCGGTACCAGGCAGCGAAGGCACAGGTGAGCGCGGTGCGCGCCGACGAATCGGCCGCGCTGGCGCAGACCAAAGGCTCGGCCGCCAAGGCGTACCTCAACGCAGTCCGCGCCGACGCCGCGCTGGAGACAGCGAAGGCCAACGTGGCGCTGGCTGAGCGAGTGCTGAAGCAGGCGCGCTCGCAGAAAGAGGCCGGCACCGGCACGGGTATCGAAATCACACGCTCCGAGGTCACGCTCGCTAATGAGAAGCAGCGTCAGATTCTGGCCGAGGAAGACCGCAACACTGCGCGGCTGCAACTGCTGCGCGTGCTGAACGTGCAGCTCGATGCCGAACTGGAACTCACCGATGCCCTCCGCTACCAGCCGGCCGAGATTCCGGACGCCGCCAAAGCGTTGCAGGCTGCCCGCGAACTGAGGCCCGAGTTGAAGGCGCAGGACCAGCGCCAATTGGTAGCGAAGCTGAATTACGAATCCCTGCGTTCCGAACGTCTGCCGTCCGTAAACGCATTTGGCGATTACGGCGTCCTGGGCAAAGCCGGCGAGATCACGATCCCGACACGCGCGGTTGGTGTCAGCGTGCGGGTTCCTCTATGGGACGGGGGCCGCCGTGACGCCCGGCGCGCGGAGGGGGCCTCGCAGTTGCGGCAGGAGAGCATCCGGACGCGGGACACGGCCCAACAGGTGGAATTGGAGATCCGCCTCGCGCTGGAAAGCCTGAAGTCGTCAGAGGGGCAGGTGGTGGTGGCGCTGGAGGCCCTCACGCAATCGGAGAAGGAACT
>JBBQLF010000065.1:0-12538 GCA_038327695.1 Bryobacterales bacterium | reverse complement strand
CCTCGCGCCCGGGGGCGCGGCCTTTTTTTGCCGTGGTTAACTCTAAATGCGCCGCGGTGGGTCTTTTCTCGTGCGCGCCGAGGAACTGGCAGCGGTCCAAATGATCGATGTCCATATCCCGGCCACCGGCGGAAGATGCCTGATCCTCCCCCGATACACTCAGCCGGAAGCGGAGGCCCGGATGATCCTGGACAGGCTCAAACTCGAATTACCCGCGCATCCGCCTCCACGCATCACAGCAAGGGAGGCTGCTCCAGCTCACACCAAAACCGCCGGTTGACGCCGATCTGTGGTGAAGACCTTTCCGATGTTCGGACTGATTCTTCAGTACTTAGCTGGCACCCGGGCCCCGAACTGCGAAAGTCGGCTTAACGTTCGGTAACGGCGAGAGCAGCGGGCTCGTTTCACAAGATCAACTCGCGACACAGAGCGGCGGGGCACAGACTGCGGGCGTGCGGAGCAGAATGGGCCATGGCTGCCGCCGATGGCACCGCCCACGCACAGCTCTACCGTTCACACGCCATTTTTCCGTTATTCTTCAATCACTTAACCCAGCTAGCTCTTGACACCACCTGCTATGCTGATCTTAGGGGTGACTCACGCCGGCCGGCTCTGACCCTCTTCGCCTTCAGTAGAGCGGCGGAAACCCAAAAGGTTCAACGCTTCCTACGCGGGCCGCCGTCTGAAAAGATGGCGCGCATAAACCGGTTTTGTCCCGATCAGCTCGAAAAATTCGGGGGGCCAATGCGCCCCCCGGGCGAACCAGATCGAAAGGAAACGAAAAAAGACCCGGTCCGCTCCCCATCGGGAGCCAACCGGGCCTTCTCTCACAGCCGTAGTGTGTCTACGCCTGCTGCTTGCCCTGCTTGGCCACCGCGTCCATGGCCGCTTTCACCTTCTCGGGGTCGCCGAGATAGTTGGACTTGATCGGCTTCAAATCCGCATCCAGCTCATACACCAGCGGCATCCCCGTCGGGATGTTCAGTTCCAGAATGTCGGCGTCGCTGACGTTGTCCAGGAACTTCACCAGCGCCCGCAGGCTGTTGCCATGCGCGCCGATAACCACCCGCTGGCCGCTCCGGATCGCCGGCGCGATGCTCTCGGTCCACAGCGGCAGGAACCGCGCCACCGTGTCCTTCAGGCATTCCGTCAGCGGCAGATCGCTCTCCGCCACCCCGGCATAGCGCCGGTCGTGGCCCGGATACCGCTCGTCTTCCTTGGTCAGCGGAGGCGGCGGAATGTCATAGCTGCGGCGCCAGATCTTCACTTGCGCCTCGCCATATTTGCCGGCCGTCTCGCTCTTGTTCAGCCCTTGCAGGCCGCCGTAGTGGCGCTCGTTGAGCCGCCACGAACGCTCCACCGGCAGCCACAGCTGGCCCATCTGATCCAGCACGATGTTCAGCGTCTTGATGGCCCGTTGCAGCACCGAAGTGTAGGCAAGGTCAAATTCAAACCCCTCCTTCTTCAGCACCTGCCCGGCGTCGATGCCTTCCTGCACGCCCTTCTCCGAAAGGTCCACATCGGTCCAGCCGGTGAAGCGGTTTTCTTTGTTCCACGTGCTCTCGCCGTGGCGGATGAGTACCAGTTTGTACATGGCCGCTCGCCTCTCCTACTGCTTGAACGCCTTGCGGCCCGCGTACTTGGCGGCCGCGCCCAGTTCCTGCTCGATCCGCAGCAACTGGTTATACTTCGCCATGCGGTCCGTGCGGCTGGCCGAGCCGGTCTTGATCTGGCCGCAACCCGTCGCCACCGCCAGGTCGGCGATGAAGGCGTCTTCGGTCTCGCCCGAGCGGTGCGACGTCATACAGGTGTAGTTGGCCTTGAACGCCATCTCCATCGCTTCCAGCGTCTCGGTCAGCGTGCCGATCTGGTTCACTTTGATCAGGATCGAGTTCGCCGTCCCCGTCGCTATGCCCTTGGCCAGAATCTCCGGGTTGGTCACAAACAGATCGTCGCCGACGAGTTGGATCTTGGTGCCGAGTTGATCGGTCATCTTCTTCCAGCCGGCCCAATCGAATTCGGCCATGCCGTCTTCAATCGAAATGATCGGGTACTTCGCCACCCAGTCAGCCCAGAAGGCAATCATCTCATCGCTCGAAAGCTCGCGCTTGTCGCTCTTCTTGAAGACGTACTTGCACGTGGCCCGGTCGTAGAACTCGCTCGCCGCCGGGTCCAGCGAAATCGAAATCTGCTCGCCGGGCTTGTAGCCGGCCTTCACGATGGCTTCCAGAATCACCTCCACCGCTTCGTCATTGGACTTCAGGTTCGGCGCAAAACCGCCCTCGTCGCCAACCGCCGTCGAGTACCCGCGGCCCTTCAGCACGCCCTTCAACGTATGGAACACTTCGGCGCCCATGCGGATGGCGTTGGAGAATGTGTCCGCTCCGTGCGGGCTGATCATGAACTCCTGGAAGTCCACGCTGTTGTCCGCGTGGGCGCCGCCGTTGATGATGTTCATGTTCGGCACTGGCAGAATGCGCGCATTCACACCGCCCAGGTAGCGGTACAGCGGCAGGCCCACGGCGTCGGCCGAGGCGCGCGCGCAAGCCAGGGAGATAGCCAGAATGGCGTTGGCGCCCAGGCGGCTCTTGTTCGGCGTCCCGTCCAGGCCGATCATCTTCGTGTCGATGCCAAACTGATCGGCGGCGTCCTCGCCCAGCAGCGCCGGCACGATCTCGTCCTCAATGTTCTTGACCGCGTTCAGCGTGCCCTTGCCCAGGTAGCGGCTCTTGTCGCCGTCCCGCAGTTCACAAGCTTCGTTCTCACCGGTGGAGGCGCCGGACGGTACAGCCGCGCGGCCCATGCTGCCACTGGAAACGAACACATCGGCTTCCACGGTGGGGTTGCCGCGGCTGTCCAGAATTTCGCGCGCAATGATGTCAACAATCTCAGTCATAGAAGTCCTTCTTTCATTGGGTAGGGAGTTATCAGAGCAACAACTCTTTATTTTCTCATACTCACCACCGTGATGCCCCCGTCCGTGACGTGGTAGCCGGCGGCTCTGTCGCGTTCCGGATCGCCGCCCACCACAGCGCCTTCGCTCAGCACCACGCCCGTGTCGAGGATCGCCCGCGTCACCCGGCAGTAACGGCCCACCTCCACGTTGTGAAGCAGAACGGAGGCCGTCACCTCGGCGAAGCTGTTCACGCGCACGCCCGGCGACAGCACGCTCTCATGCACCCGCCCGCCGCTGACTATGACGCCGGGCGCCACGATGGAGTCCGTGGCCACGCCCATGCGCAGGCCCTCCTGCGCGAAGACGAACTTGGCCGGCGGCGCCTGCGGCATGCGCGTGCGGATGGGCCACGCCAGGTCATAGAGGTTGAACTCAGGCGTGACGCTGACCAGGTCCATGTTGGCCTCATACCACGAATCGATGGTGCCGACGTCGCGCCAGTAGCGGACGCGCTTGGCGTTCAGATCGCGAAAATCGTAGGCCATGACTTTGTTCCGCCGCAGCAGCTTCGGAATCACATCCTTGCCGAAATCGTGGGAGGACTCGGGATCGGCCGCGTCCACCTGAAGGGCCTCCAGCAGGATTTCGGTATTGAAAACGTAGATCCCCATCGAGGCGCTCACCATGGAGGGATCGAACGGCGAGCGCGCCGGGTTGTCGTGCTGGGGCTTCTCCTCAAAGCCCAGGATGCGATGCGTCACGGCATCGATGCGGGCCACGCCATACCGGGCGGCCTGCTCCGGCGGCACCTGAATCGTCGCGATGGTAACGTCGGCCCGGCTCACACGGTGGCTGTCCACCATGATCTGGTAGTTCATCTTGTAGACATGATCGGCGGAGAGAACCAACACATACTCGGGCCGTTCCAAGGTGATGCTTTCGACGTTCTGGTAGACGGCGTCGGCCGTGCCCAGATACCAGTCGGAATGCACGCGCTTCATGGGCGGAATCACTTCAATGAACTCGCCCAGTTCCCGTGACAGAAAGCCCCAGCCTTCGCGCAGGTGCCGTGTGAGCTCCAGCGCCTTGTATTGCGTGAAGCAGAAGATCCGCCGCAGCCCCGAGTTCAGGCAGTTGGAGAGAGTGAAGTCAATAATGCGGTAGTATCCACCAAGCGGCACCGCGGGCTTTGCCGTGTTGCTGGTCAGCGGATGAAGGCGTTCACCCGCGCCCCCTGCCAGGACGATAGCCAACACATGGTCCATGCTGTTACCAGCATATGCCCGATCAGTCGTCCGCGCTCGCCGTGCTCAGGCTGATCTTGAGGCGGCGCAGGGCCTTGCCACTGAAGGCCAATTCGGCCCCGGCCAGGTCTCTCCGGTCAAAGGCCGGTTTCATCAACCCCTCGCCATCGTGCTCGGCGCTGGCCGTCAGGACGTGGTAGATCTCATGCGCCGCCACGCGCGCCAAGGCCCGCCCCTGCGCCGCGCCCGGTTCGAGGGCGGCCAGAATGCGCCGGCAGTCGATCTCGACAAACGGCAGTACCTGGCCGTTGGAGACGTGCGTCAGCCCCAAGGGCCGGCTCCGCGGGGCCAGTCCAAGTTTCGGCTCAGCGAATGCGCGGCGAAACCGCAGGACGACAATCCGGTCAAAATTCTCGTCAGGCCTCGCCAGGTTCAGATTCTTCCAGACGAGATCCACGCCGGCCGGACGTAATGCCCGTTCGGTTTCCAGCCGGAATTGGCGCCGCACGGCCTCGGACACATCCAGCGGAAACTCGGTCAGGAGCCCGATAACAGGGCGCTCAGCTGCGACGGCCCACCAGGCCGTCAAAACCATCGCGAATTGGAGTCCCCAACGCATAGTGCAACTCTGTTACGACTATGTGACGAAAGCGTTGCGATTGCAACACAAATTTGGTTACAAAAGTCAGGAATCGATGCTGGGCGGATCGGATGCGATAAGATGTGGAGGGTCGACCCGATGCAGGCACTGCTAGACACGCTCCTTCCAGGCTCGTCCGAGTGGATTCTCGCGAATTCGCTGGACCCGTCGCGCCTGCCGGCCCACATCGGCGTCATCATGGATGGCAACGGCCGCTGGGCGAATGCGCGCAGCCTGCCTCGCGTGGCCGGCCACCGCGCCGGCGTGGAGCCGGTCCGGTCCACCGTGGAGACGTGCGCGCGCCTGGGCGTGGAAGTCCTCACCCTGTACGCATTCTCGGTGGAAAACTGGAAGCGGCCGATGGCCGAGATTGAAACACTGTGGCGGCTGCTACGGTACTACCTGCGCCGTGAGTTGCCGCCGCTGATGAAGAACAACATCCGGTTGCGGGCCATCGGGCGGTTGGATGCGCTGGGCAGTTCAGTGCGGCACGAACTGGATTCGGTGGTGGACGCGACCGCGGCCAACACGGGCATGATCCTCAACCTCGCCATCAATTATGGAGGCCGGACCGAGATTGTGGATGCGGTCAACGCTCTGATCGCGGAGGCGCGCAACGAGGGCCGGCTCGACTCGCTCCAGATTGATGAAGAGGCGATCCATGGCAGGCTCTATACCGCCGGGCAGCCGGAGCCTGACCTGCTGATCCGCACCTCCGGCGAGATGCGCATTTCCAACTTCCTGCTCTGGCAGATCGCCTACGCCGAACTCTACATTACGGAGACCTACTGGCCGGACTTCGACCGGACCGCACTGCTCGAAGCCCTGGTGGCCTACCAGAAACGGGAGCGCCGCTTTGGCGGCATCGTGGAGCCGCCGCAACCGGCGGCCGATGATCCCTTGCTGGAGCCTGCCGGCCTGCCTACAAGATGAAGCGGCTTCTCACCGGTCTGATCATTACCCCGTTCTTTTTCTTCACCATCCTCTCGGCGCCGGACTGGTTCTTCGTGGTGGCCCTGGCCAGCGTGGCACTGTGCTGTTTTTACGAGTACCTGGGCATCGCCGCGGGGCATCTTCCAGGGCTGGACCACGATCCGCGCCGCAACCCGGCCGGCTATGTGGCCGGCGTGTTTCTGCTGATCCTGCCGCAGGGCGAAGCGCTCTACCTGACCTTGTTCGCCTTGGCGGTGTGGCTGCTGGCGATGCGAGCCAAGCACCTGGCGCACATCCTGCCGGTTGCCGCGATGACGGTGTTCGGCGTCATCTATATCTTCGGCTCGTGGCGCTGCGGCGTGGGCCTGCGGGCAATGAGCCCTTGGTGGATGCTGTTCGCCGTGGCCATTAACTGGGTGGGCGATACGTTTGCCTTCTACTTCGGCAAACACTTCGGCAAGCACAAGCTGGCGCCGGTGGTGAGCCCCGGCAAGAGCTGGGAAGGGACCATCGCTTCGCTGGTTTCCACCATGGCGCTGGGCGTCTGGTTCCTGAGCTGGAAGTTCCCGCAGGTGGGCTGGATGCAGGCGGTGCTGCTGTGCGCGCTAGCCAACGTGGCGGGGCAGGTGGGCGATCTGTGCGAATCCGCCATCAAGCGCGGGGCCGGCGTGAAGGACAGCGGCAATCTGCTGCCCGGCCACGGCGGCTGGCTGGACCGGGTGGATTCGAGCCTGTTCTCCGTGCCGGTGGTGTACTGGCTGCTGCAACAGCGCTGGATTCTGCCGTAGCCTGGCGGGGGCTGAGCCGTTTGGGGAATTTCACGTGTTCAAGCGCGCGAAATCCGTTGAAGACGCGCATGCGCTCCCTCACGGCCGCGGCTCTGTTACGGGCGCGTTTTCATCGGATTTGGCGGCCCGCAGGGCCCTGGGGGACTCCCTCACGGTCGTGGAAGCGCTTTCTGAGCCGGGCGCGTTGGCAGGCGGGCGTGCCGAGCTGGTATGGTTATTCCGTGACGAGTCCTCAGGGCTTGAAGGCGACGAACTGGGAGTTCAGGCACAGGGCACCTCTCTTCGGACTGATCTTCGGCTTGACGTTTCCGCTCTACATGTTTGATCGCCACAATGCGGGGGTCGGCATTGGCAATTGGATTGGCCCCGCGCTGCGGATGAACACACATCTTGTGACCCGCGTGCTGTTCTTTACCGGTGCCGCTGTGCTCGCTACGGCGGCGTTTCTTCGGACTTGGGCGTCTTCCTATCTGCGGGCTGAGGTTGTGTACGCGGCCAGCGTGAGAACGGAGCCGCTGGTGGCCGACGGGCCCTACCGGAGGGTCCGGAACCCTCTGTATCTGGGCAACGTGCTCCTAGCCGCCGGCTTGGGCCTGATGATGAACCGGATCGGGTGCCCGGTGGCAATAGTGGCGACGGTGGTCCTCTGTTACCGGCTCATCCTTCGGGAAGAAGCCGAGCTCGGCGCGATCCAAGGCAAGCCGTACCAGGCCTACCGTGACGCGGTGCCGAGACTCTGGCCCTCCCCGTGGCCGCGCCTCGCTTCGGCGGGGGGCAGTCCAGGTGGGCCGAGGGATTCAAAGCGGAATTGTGGTGCTGGGGTTTCGCCGCGGCGGTGCTGGCTTTCGCCACGACGTTGAACATCGCGGTCTTCTACGCAATCCTGGCGGCCAGCGTTGTTTGGCTCTGGATTTCGTCGGCCACTGGTAGCGGGGTTGGCGAAGCCAGGTAGCGGCAATCGGGTTCCCGCCACAACTTCGATTCGGGTGGCGAAGTTGACACGGCGGGCGAGTGCGATTCACCCGGCGATTGCAGGCTCGGCCTTGGCGGCGTGGAGTGTTCCAGGCGAAGAAGCGGGCGGAGATGCCAGTTCGAAGCAGAGGTGGCCTGGGGCAAGAATCAAGGTGGAAGAACGCCTCGCGCGCCGATGCCAGGCGGCCGCGTGGTACTGGAATGGCACTGCCCGGCCCCGCCGGACGGGTTTTGTCCAGCCCGGGAATCAGCGAAATGCTACTGTTTCGCGCTGCCTATCTGCGCGGCGGCGAGGCGCGCCCGGGCCCGGCTCATGGCGTTCAGCGCGCGCGCCGTATCGATGCCTGGGGTCGGATGCAGCATCCGCTCCTCGGCCCGCTTCAAGGCGTCCTGGGCGCGCTTGACGTCGAGTTCATCGGCGAATTCGGCGAACTGGGCCAGGACCCGGACGCGATCCGGCAGCACTTCCACGTATCCGCCGCTGATGGAGAGGCATTTCTTCTGGCCGGTTTCCAGAGTAAACACGAGCGGCCCGCAGCCGAGTTCCGACAGCAGCGGCGCGTGCTCCGGCAGGATGCCGAGCTCGCCGGCGAGCCCGGGAACCGTCACCGCCAGCACGTGCTCGGTGATGAGCATGCGCTCGGGCGTCACCACTTCCAGCCGTAGGGTTGCGGCCATGGCCTAAGTCACCTTCTTGATCTGCTCGGAGCGTTCCAGCACTTCCTCGATGGTGCCCTGCATGTAGAACGCCTGCTCGGGGATATCGTCGTGCTTGCCGTCGACGATTTCGCGGAAGCCCTTGATGGTGTCTTCCAGCTTGACGTACTTGCCCTTGAAGCCGGTGAACTGCTCGGCCACATGGAACGGCTGGGAGAAGAAGCGCTGGATTTTGCGGGCGCGGGAGACGGAGAGCCTGTCTTCTTCCGACAACTCGTCCATGCCGAGAATGGCGATGATGTCCTGCAAGTCTTTGTAGCGCTGGAGGACGCCTTTGACGCGCTGGGCGGTGTTATAGTGATCGGCGCCGACGACCAGGGGGTCCAGAATGCGGGAGGTGGAGGTGAGCGGATCGACGGCCGGGTAGATGCCCAGAGCGGCGATGTCGCGCGAGAGCTGGGTGGTGGCGTCGAGGTGGGCAAACGTGGTGGCCGGGGCGGGATCCGTGTAGTCGTCGGCCGGCACGTAGATGGCCTGGACGGAGGTGATGGAGCCCTTGTTGGTGGAGGTGATGCGCTCCTGCAACTCGCCCATCTCGGTGGCGAGGTTGGGCTGGTAGCCGACGGCGGAAGGCATGCGGCCGAGGAGCGCGGAGACCTCGGAGCCGGCCTGGGTAAAGCGGAAAATGTTGTCGATGAAGAGCAGCACGTCCTGGTTTTCTTCATCGCGGAAGTATTCGGCCACGGTGAGACCGGTGAGGCCCACGCGGAGGCGGGCTCCGGGCGGCTCCGTCATCTGGCCGTAGATGAGCGCCACTTTCGATTTGGTCCAGTCGGAGGGATCGACGATGCCGGATTCCTGCATCTCCAGCCAAAGATCGTTGCCCTCGCGCGTGCGCTCGCCGACGCCGGCAAAGACCGAGACGCCGCCGTGCTTCATGGCGATGTTGTTGATCAGTTCCATGATGACGACCGTCTTGCCGACGCCCGCGCCGCCGAACAGGCCGATCTTGCCGCCGCGGAGGTAGGGCTCCAGCAGGTCAATCACCTTGATACCCGTCTCAAACATCTGCAGGCTGGTGGACTGTTCGTCAAACTCCGGCGCCTCGCGGTGGATGGGGAAACGCTTCTCCGTGACGACCGGGCCCATGGCGTCCACAGGCTCACCCAGAACGTTCAGCACGCGGCCGAGCGTCTGTTTGCCGACCGGCACGGTGATGGGCGCACCGGTGGAGATGCACTTCATCCCGCGCACGAGCCCGTCAGTGGGCTGGAGAGCGACGCAGCGGACGCGGCCTTCGCCGATGTGCTGCATGACTTCCACCATGATGTTGATCGGCTCCGGCCCTTCAAAGCCCTCGCTGACGATCCGCACGGCCGTATAGATGACGGGGATCTGGCCGTCGGAGAACTGGATGTCCACGGCCGGGCCGGACACCTGAATCACTTTTCCAAGTACTTCCTGTTGCGCTTCAGTGGACATGATGAATTTCCTATTGGAGGGCGCTGGCGCCGCTAACGACTTCGATGATTTCCCGCGTAATGCTCGCCTGCCGCACACGGTTCATGTACAGGGTGAGCTTGTTGATGACTTCATTGGCATTGGTGGAGGCCGCATCCATGGCCGTCATGCGCGCGGCGTGTTCGGCCGCGGCCGACTCCAGGAACGACTCCAGCAGCTGGAGCAGCACAAAGTTGGGCAACATGCGGCTCAGCATTTCGGCCGGGGGCTGCTCAAAAATGTAGTCCCGCGCAGGGGCGCCACCGGCGGCGGCAGCGATGGGGAGAATCTTGTTGACGGTCAGTTTCTGGGTGAGCACGCTCTTGAACTCGTTGTAGATCAGATAGACCGAATCCACTTCCCCTTTGGAGAAACGATCGATCATCTTGGCGGCCAGCGGTTCGGCATGGATGAGCCCGGCGTTCTGCGAAATCCCAACCATTTCCCCGCTGGAGGCCACGCTGCGGCGCTTGAAGAAATCGCGGCCTTTGCGGCCGTACAGCTCGATCTCGACCCGCTGGCCGGCGTGCTCGCTCAGAAACACCTGCGCGGCCTTGATCAGGTTGGCGTTGAAGGCGCCGGCCAGGCCGCGATCCGAGGTCACCAGAATCAACTGGATGGTTTTTTCGGGGCGCACGGCCAGCAGCGGATGCGAGTCGACGCGCTCATCCCCGGCCGCCGCGGCGGCGACGTTGTGCAGAATTTCGGCCGCCATGCGCGAGTAGGGGCGGGAATTGATCACGCGCTCCTGCGCCCGCCGCAGCCTGGCCGTGGCCACCATCTTCATGGCCTTGGTGATCTGCTGCGTGTTCTTGACTGAACGGATGCGCCGCCGGATGTCAATCAAACTGGGCATGGAATTCCTCGCTCTGCCCTTACTTGGCGGCCTTCAGAGTGGTCACAAAGCGTTGCTTGCACTCTTTCAGCACGGCGTCGATCTGCGCCTTGAGGGCGTCGTCGAGCGCGCCTTTATCGCGGATGGCGGCCAGCAGGTCCGCATGTCCGTTCTCGACGAAGCGGTACAGCTCGGCTTCAAAGGGCAGGCACTGCTCCACTTCCAGATTATCCAGCCAGCCGTTAGTGCCGGCATAGATGATGAGGATCTGCTTTTCCACCGGCAGCGGCTGATACTGGCCCTGTTTGAGGATTTCGGTCAGGCGCCGGCCGCGGCTCAACTGGGCCTGCGATGCCTTGTCCAGATCCGAGCCAAACTGGGCAAACGCGGCCAGCGCGCGATACTGTGCCAGGTCCAGGCGCAACGAGCCGGCCACTTGCTTCATGGCCTTGGTCTGGGCGTTGCCGCCCACGCGGCTGACCGAAATGCCCACGTCCACGGCCGGCCGGAAGTTGGAGTTGAACATATCGGACTGGAGGAAGATCTGGCCGTCGGTGATGGAGATCACGTTGGTGGGGATGTAGGCCGAAACGTCGCCCGCCTGAGTCTCAATGAACGGCAGCGCGGTGAGGGAACCGCCGCCGAGTTTGTCACTGAGCTTGGCCGCGCGCTCCAGACGACGGGAGTGGAGGTAGAAGACGTCGCCGGGAAAGGCTTCGCGGCCGGGCGGGCGGCGCAACAGGAGCGAAATCTCACGATAGGCGGCGGCGTGCTTGGACAGATCGTCATAGACCAGCAGGGCGTGGCCGGCATTGTCGCGGAAAAACTCGCCCATGGCGCAGCCGGAATAGGGCGCGATGTACTGCAAAGCGGCCGACTCCGACGCCGTGGCGGCGACGATGATGGTGTAGTCCATGGCGCCGTGCTCGGTGAGCGTACGCACCACCTGCGCGACGGTGGAGCGCTTCTGGCCGATGGCGACATAGATGCAGATGACGCCTTTGCCCTTCTGGTTGATGATGGTGTCCAGGGCGATGGCGGTCTTGCCGGTCTGGCGATCGCCGATGATCAGTTCGCGCTGCCCGCGTCCGATGGGGATCATGGCGTCGATGGCCTTGAGGCCGGTTTGGAGCGGCTCCTTGACCGGCTTGCGGTCAATGACGCCAGGGGCGATGCGCTCAATCGGCAGGAACTTGGTGGTATCGATGGGCCCCTTCCCGTCAATGGGCTGGCCGAGGGCGTTGACGACGCGGCCGATGAGGGCCTCGCCGACGGGCACGGACATGATGCGCCCGGTACGGCGCACTTCATCGCCTTCCTTGATGGCGTAGGCCTCGCCCAACAGCACGGCGCCCACTTCATCCTCGTCGAGGTTGATGGCGATGCCGGACACACCGTGGGGGAATTCGATCAACTCGCCGGCCATCACGCGGTCCAGGCCATGCACGCGGGCGATGCCGTCACCGACAGTCACCACGTAGCCGGTCTCGGAAACCTGCACTGCCTTGTCGAAATTCTCGATCTCATCGCGCAAAACGCGAGCGATTTCATCGGCACGAATCTGAGCCATATATTATTCCGGTCCCTTAAGAAAGCCCTTACTCACTTGTCAGGCGGCGCCGCAAGCCTTCCAACTGGCCGCGCACCGAGCCGTCATACATCGTCGATCCCATCCGGACGGACAGACCGCCCAGCAGATCTGCATCCACGTCGTAGGCGCAACGAACCTGGGCGCCGGTGATCCGCACCAGCGCCGCTTCGAGCGACAACCGCTGCGCCTCGTCCAAAGGCTGAGCCGTCTCGACTCGCGCGCGGACAATGCCGGCGGTGGCATCCAGCTGAGCCTGGAACCGGTTCTGAATCTCGGCCATCAGGTCCAGCCGCCGGTGCCGCGTCACTACGTACAGGAAGTTTTTCAGATGAGGGTGCAGGCCGAGCAGGTCACCGAGCTTGCCGAGCACCCTTTGCTTGGCCACATGGGCCACGGCGGGCGACAACAGCACTGTGTGGAGTTCGTCCGAACTGCGCAGCAAGTCCATGAACTGACCGATCTGTGCCAGCGCCTGCTCGCCG
>JBBQLF010000064.1:0-12538 GCA_038327695.1 Bryobacterales bacterium | reverse complement strand
TCTCCATTGTATCACCTTTCGCCACCCACCCGGGCGCCGGCCCGGCGCTAATAACCCACCTCGTACGGATGGTGTTTTTCTCGGCGGCTCGTCGGGGTTAATCTACGGGGGGGGTTGGCCGGGGCATCGCCCACGTCCCATATGTGCATTTACAAGTTCACCTACTCCCTGGCGGGATACTCCGCGCTGATGCAAGCCGCAGGTGAACGGGGATGAGCCTGGGGAGGGTTCGAGGTTTGACGCGTAGCTCGTCTCGTAGAAATGCGGCTGTTGGCATAGCATAAAGAGGATCTTCCGGTCTGAGTATCGATCATTAGTAGAAAGGAAGTTATGGAGAATCATGTCTGTGGTTTAACGCGGCGGCAGTTTGGCCTTGGACTGTTCGGCACGTCAATGCTTGGGCTGACGGCCCAGGAGGCCGCTGAATTCCGGGCGATGCCGTGCAACGGCCCCGCCAAGGTGGCGAAGGTATATGTGGCCTCCACCGTGCTGCATTGGCCGAAGCCAACGCTAGACCTCACCGCGGAGATGAAAGAAGTTGAGGCGCGCATGGCCGAGGTTGCCCAAAAACACACTCAGTGTGTGCGCTTCACCGGGCCCACGCTGGTGCGGACTGCCGAGGAAATCAAGGCTTGGCAGGCCGGTCTGGGCGATGTGGACGGTGTTCTGCTGATTCCGTTGTCAGGCGGCTCCGTGCCCCAGGTCATCGAAGGCCTCGACAAGCCCGTGCTCGTCTTCTCCAGACCCTACGCCTCCCACTCCTGGAGCGGAATCGGCGGGCTGCGCAAGGCTGGAAGAAAGATCGATGTTGTGGCCAGCAGCAGCTATGGGGATCTTGATCCTTACCTGCCCATGTTCAAGACCGCGCACCACCTGAAGACCAGCCGTGTCCTGGTTGCGGTGGAGAACCGGCCGGCTCGCCAGGCGCAGACCGATGCCTACCGGCAACAGTTCGGGACTGATTTCCGTTTCATCGGCGGCAAAGAGCTGAAGTCCGCCTTCGACAGCGCGGATGAGAAGATGACGCGGGCCGCGGCCGAGGAGCTGACGAGAAATGCACTGCGGGTCGTGGAGCCGAGTGCCAAGGAAATCCACGATGGTGTGAAGTTCTATCTGGGGCTGAAGAACCTACTGCGGGAGCAGGAGGCCAATGCGATCACCATCGACTGCTTTGGGACGCTGGCCGCCAAGACACTGCCGGGCTACCCCTGCATCGCCTTCTCCAGGCTCAACGATGAGGGGCTGTACGGCGTATGTGAGTCCGACCTGGCCTCCACGATGACCCAGTTGCTGGTGACTTCCTACGCAGGCGTTCCGGGTTTTGTGACTGACCCAGTCTTCGATACGAGCCGCAATGAAGTGATCCACGCGCATTGCGTGTCAGCCCGGAAGCTGAAGGGCTTCAACGGCGCCTCATCCCCGTACGCCGTCCGCAACCATCTGGAGACCAACGAAGGGGCTACGCTCCAGGTGCTCATGCCCGTCGGCGACCCGGTGACCGTTGCCCGCTTTGCCGATCCGAAGAAGATGCTGTTCTCGACTGCGGAAACGACTGGCTCGGAGGACAGTGACCGCGGTTGCCGGAGCCAGGTGCGAACGCGCGTTGCGGACGCCGGGAAGTGGCTGGAGAACTACACCGCGGGTCTGCACCGCGTGATGTTCTACGGTGACCACACGAAGGCACTCGAGCGCATGGGCCGGCTGATGGGCTTCCAGGTGGTGCGGGAGGCGTAGCCGCGCGAGTTGACCACCCGGAGCTTGCCATGGAACAGAATCAGCGGTTGAGGGCCTGTCTGGCTCACGCGCGCAAAGCGGTGTGGGTGCTGGTTCTGGCGGCCAACGCCTGCGCTGCCGGGATGCCGGCGGCGATGCCGCTCGGAGGTGCGTGGCGATTCCGGCTCGATCCGGGTGACATCGGCCGGAAGGAGGCCTGGCAGAACAGCGACCTGCCAGGCACTATTCGCCTGCCTGGTACCACCGATGAAGCCGGGGTGGGCGAACCAGCCTCGCGGCCGGCCGCCGGCATGTTGACCAGGGTGCACCGGTATGCCGGGCCCGCCTGGTATCAGAGGGACATCGATGTTCCGGCCGCGTGGCGAAACTCCGGGATTGAGTTGTTTCTGGAGCGGGTGGTCTGGGAGAGCCGGGTGTGGATCGACGGGAGAGATGTTGGCGCGGAGGATTCCCTGGGCACACCGCATGTCCACGACCTTGGACGGCTGACGCCAGGACGCCACCGCCTGACGATCCGGATCGACAATGCCATGATTCATCCCATTGGCGACCGCGGGCACCTCTACACGGAACACACGCAGACGATCTGGAACGGGGTCGTTGGGCGTATCGAAGCCAGACCGCGCGCCGCGGTGCGGCTGGGGCTGGTTCGGGTCTTCCCCGATGCGCCAGCGCACTCGGTGACCGTGGAGGCCGGCATCAACGGGACACGCAAGCCTACCGGAGGCTCCCTGGAGTTGGTCGTTCGAGAGCAGGCTTCCGGCCTTGCCGTCGCCCGGGTCAGGCAGGAACTGCGTTCTCAGTCCCCGGCAGGGCCCTTGCGCGTGAGTGCTGCGCTGAAGGGCGCGCCAAAGCTCTGGGATGAATTCGCGCCCCGGCTCTATGTGGCCGAGCTCACGTTGACCGCGGGCGGCCAGACAGACCGGCGCGACCTCCCGTTTGGCTTTCGCACGCTGGAGCGCAGCGCCCGCCAGATCACGCTGAACGGCCGCAAGCTCTTTCTGCGAGGCAACCTCGACTGCGTCCACTTTCCGCTGACCGGATACCCGCCGGCCGACGTGGAAAGCTGGCGCCGCATCCTGCGCATCTACAAGGAATACGGCCTCAACCACGTGCGCTTTCACTCCTGGTGTCCCCCGGAGGCGGCCTTCCAGGCTGCCGACGAATTGGGCATCTACATCCAGGCCGAGGTCCTTTGGATCGACGCCTGGATGGCCGGGATGCACCGCGCCCTGGGCCCCACTGCGGGCAGCCCGCTGGGCGTCGGCAAGCAGGATCGCTCCATCGACACTTTCGTGCGCGCTGAGATGCGGCGCATCCTTGATGTCTATGGCAACCATCCGTCGTTCCTGCTCTTCTGTATCGGCAATGAGTTGGGCGGCAGCAACTTCGACGTAATGGGCCAATGGATTCAAGAGGAGAAGACCCGCGATCCCCGCCGGCTCTACGCCGCCTCCACTGCTCGCGCGATCACGTCTTCGGACGACTACACGGCGACGCACCAGATTCCCGCCATCGGCCGGGCCCGCGGCCGCATCGAAGCCGGCACCGATTGGGACTACGAAGCCAACTACGGGCGGGCGCCCGTGCCCGTCATCGCCCATGAAATCGGCCAGTGGCCCGTCTACCCGGCGTGGAGTGAAATCGGAAAGTACAAAGGGACTCTGCGTGCTCTCAATCTGGAGCAGTTTCGCGCGGCCGCCGAGGCGAACGGCCTCGGCGATATGGACCGCGAACTGAGCGCGGCTTCCGGCGCCACCAGCCGGGTGATGTACAAGTACGAGGTGGAGAGCTTCCTGCGTACGCCGAGTTGCTCCGGCCTGCAGTTGCTCTCCATGCAGGACTACGCCGGCCAGGGCGAAGCTCTCGTCGGCTGGTTGGACTCGTTCTATGAGGCGAAGAGCACCGTGACGCCAGCTCAGATTCGCCACTGGTTGGGCCCCACCGTGCCGCTGCTGCGGATTCCGAAATTCGTCTGGCGGAATGATGAGACGTTGAGCGCCGGCGTGGAAGTTGCCCACTACGGCCCGGCCCGATTGGATGCTGCCAGAGTCGCCTGGCGGCTGGCCGCGCAGGATGGGTCCGTGTTGGCGCAGGGGGCTTTCGCCCCTGCTGTGATTGAGACGGGCGGGGTGACTCGGCTCGGGCGGCTTGAAACCGGGTTGCGCAACGTCGAGAGCGCGAAACAACTGACGCTGACAATCAGTCTGGAACACACCGACTTCGCCAACGACTGGCCCGTGACCGTCTTTCCAAGGGATATTCCACTTCCCAGTCCAGCCGATGTGCTAGTCACCCGTGACCTGCCGGCTGCCCTTTCGGCGCTGGAGTGCGGAGGGAAGGTCGTGCTGTTAGCGGATCGCCTCGGGGACAAGAGCGCCGCCAAGCTGGCTGCCTGGCTGCCGCTATACTGGTCGGCCAGTTTCTTCCCGGATCAGAACCGCGACACCTTGGGCGCTATCGTGCGGCGCGATCACCCCGCCCTGGCCCAGTTCCCTACCGAAGGCTACCTGGGCTGGCAATGGTACGCGCTCGCGCAAGGGGCACGGGGCTTCGTCCTCGACAAGCTACCCAAGTCCTACCGGCCCATCGTGCAACCCGTGAGCGATTTCCACTTCAGCCATAAACTTGGATCGATTTTCGAGGCGAGAACGCGCGAGGGAGGCCGGTTGCTCGTTTGCGGGTACAACGTGGGTGACGAGCCGACCCGGATTCCCGAGGCCCGCCAACTGATGAAGAGCCTCATCGACTATGCGGGCGGGGACCGGTTCAACCCGTTGCAGGAAGTCAGCCGTGATTTATTGATGGAGATATTCGCCGCGGGGCCCGCCCCTGGGCAATGAGAGGAGTTCGTTGTGAATAGACTCGCACTTGGCCTTCTGGCGGCGCTGCCGCTGGTCGCGCAGACGAATGTGATCCCCTTGGAGGGAACCTGGCAGTTCCGGCTCGACGCGGAAAAGTCCGGCCTGCAAATGAAGTGGCAGGAACAACGCTTCGAAAGCGACGTGATCTTCCTGCCAGGCAGCACGGACCAGGCAGGATTCGGCCTGAAAACCGCCGGCGCCTCTCGCGGCTGGCTCTCACGGCCGTTCGTTTATGAAGGAGCGGCCTGGTATCAGCGGGAAGTGGTGGTGCCTGGGGCTTGGCGCGGAAAGAGGTTGGAGTTGTTCCTGGAGCGGCCGCACTGGGAGACCAAGGTGTGGGTGGACGGCAATGAGCAAGGCATGCGCAACAGCCTCTCCACGCCCCATGTGTATGACTTGGGCATGGGGGTAGAACCGGGGCGCCACACCATTACAATCTGCGTGGACAACACCTACAAGATCGAGGTAGGGCGGAACGCCCACAGCGTGACCGAACACACGCAGACGAACTGGAACGGGATTGTGGGGCGGCTGGAACTGCGGGCCACGGACCCGGTATGGATCGGGCAGGTGCACATCACGCCGCAAACCGCAGCGAAGGCGGCGAAGGTCCGAGTTGTCGTGCGAAACGCAACAGGAAAAGCTGTCACGGCGCGGCTCGTGGCGGCGGGTGTTTCCGCGCAGGTGGAGGTGACGGGTGCGGAGGCTCAGGTCGAACTCGCCGTGCCCTTCGCCAGCGCGAAGCTCTGGGACGAATACCAAGGCAATCTTCAAGAACTGACTGTGAAATTGACAGCGGGAGCGTATCGCGACGAGTGGCAGGGAGGGTTCGGACTGCGGGACATGGGCGTGCGTGGCAAGCAGTTCACGCTCAATGGACGGCCGGTCTTTCTGCGTGGAACGCTGGAATGCAACATCTTTCCGTTGACCGGCTACCCGCCGATGAACGTGGCTGGTTGGGCCAAGCTGTTTCGGACTGCGCGCTCGTATGGGTTGAACCACTTCCGTTTTCACTCATGGTGTCCGCCGGAGGCGGCGTTCCAGGCTGCTGACGAAGCAGGCTTCCTGCTGCATGTCGAGTTGCCAGTGTGGAGCGGCGTGGTGGGCAAGGACCCGGTGCTGGCGGAATTCATGAAAGAAGAGGGGCACCGCATTCAAGATGCTTACGGCAACCATCCGTCGTTCACAATGATGTGCCTCGGCAACGAACTACGTGGCGATTTCGATGCGATGGACAAGATGCTGGGCGAGTTGAAGGAGCGGGATCCGCGGCGGCTCTACACGTTTTCGGCCGACCACGTGCGGCGGCGTCCCGGCCCTTCCTCGGACTACTACGTGGCGCACAACACGGATTCCGGGCCCGTGCGCATTCACGGGGCGCGTTACGCGAAGACCAACGACGGGACCATGCGGGATCACTCGGCCCACGCCGAACGGTTCCAGGTGCCGATGGTGGCACATGAGCTGGGGCAGTGGGTGACGATGCCGGATTACGCCGAGATCGGGAAGTACCAGGGCGTGCTGAAGCCTCGAAACCTGGAGGCATTCCGGGCGCAGATGGAGGCGCGGGGCATGCTGGACCAGAACCGTGAGTTCCAGTTGGCGTCAGGGCGGTTCGCATGGCGGCTTTACAAGGAAGACATCGAGGCGTCACTGCGCACGCCAAACTGGGGTGGGGTGCAACTGCTCCAACTCCAGGATTTTCCCGGGCAGGGCGAAGCGCTAATCGGTCTGCTGGACTCGTTCTGGGAGACGAAAGGGATCATGGAACCGGCCGAGATGCGCGGTTTCTTCGGCGAGACGACCGCCTTGGCGAAGTTTCCGAAGTTCGTGTGGACCAGCGATGAAGCGTTCACAGCGAGCCTGATGGTGGCCCACTACGGCAAGGCGGTGTTGCAGGGCGCCGTTGCGGAGTGGTCGCTCGCGGACGGGAACGTGGTTGTGGCCACTGGGGCGACCAGACCGGCCGAGATCGGGCTGGGGCAAGTGGTTACGCTGGGGGAGGTCAAGGTTCCGCTCGACAGGATAACCAAGGCCGCGCGGCTTAGGCTGGAAGTGAAGTTGGCGGCGGCGCAGACGAAGAACCACTGGGACATCTGGGTGTATCCCAAAGAGAGTTCCACCGCGCCAGGCGAGGTGCTGATTGCGCGCACGCTGGACGATGCGGCGAAGAAGAGGCTCGCCGAAGGTGGGAAAGTGCTGCTGACTCTCGCGGCGGGCGCGCAGACCAAAGGCACCATGCCGATGCGGTTCCTGCCGGTCTTCTGGTCGCTCAGTTGGTTCCCCAAACAGCCGGGCCACCTGGGAATCTTCTGCGATCCGGCTCATCCGGCACTGGCCGGATTCCCAACCGCTATGGGGAGCGACTTCCAGTGGTGGGACGTGACCGAGAATTCCGCGGCGTTCATTCTGAACGACACGCCAGCAGGGTACCGGCCGATCATCCAGGTGATCGACGACTACCACCGGAATCACAAACTTGGTGCGGTCTTTGAAACGAAGGTGGGCCGCGGGAGTCTGCTTGTTTCGGCATTCGATCTGGCGAATGACCTTGCCAGCCGGCCGGCGGCACGGCAGTTTCGCCGCAGTTTGCTCGACTACATGGGAAGCCCGAGGTTCAATCCGCAGTCGGCGCTGCCGGCCGCTACGCTGGAGAGGCTGCTGGGCGTCGAATAGGCATACGGGAGCTCGCGAGATACCGAGCTACCTCTGCCACCTCTGCGTGGCCGCTTCAGGCCAGGCGGTGGTGTAGGGGGCACTACCATCCAGTCGGGCCCCGAGACTGTACCTCGAGGTTGTGGCCGGAGTGGAGATCAATGCACAAATCGAATGCAATTCCGGCTGCTTGAACTTGAGACGATGGGAACGAGAAGACGTTCGGACTTTCGTGGCCGCGCCCCATCGGCGCACGGTCCGGCGTAGGATGGGAGTCTACCGCTATCCATGATGCTTGCACTTGTCCTCCTCGCCGCCCCCGTACTCCAATGGTCCGCCACTATCGGTGAAGGCTATTCGCCGCCCGCTGCCAGCGAACAACTGGTGTGCACCCTTGGCCGCCAGGGCACCGACGAAGTAGTCTCGTGCTTCCACCGCGCCACCGGCAAGCTGGCGTGGCGCGACAGCTACAGCGCTCCATTTCAGAAGAATGCCGCCGCCCTCAGCATGTCGGCTGCCCCGTTCTCCACGCCGGTCATCCAGGGCGATACGCTGTTTACGCTCGGCGGTCTTGCGAACCTGCGCGCCTACACGCTGACCACCGGGAAGCTGAAGTGGCAGCGCACACCGGCCAAGCCCATCTCGACCTCGAAACTGTTCTGCGGCACCGCCATGACCCCGCTGCTCGACCAAGGACGATTGATCGTCTTCTGGGGCGATGATTCCTGGGGCGAGCTGCTCGCGCTGGACCCGGCCAGCGGCAAGACGCTGTGGTCCAATACGACCGAGCATCCCGTCTACGCCTCTCTCGCTACGGCGGTGATCGCTGGTGTCCGCCAGTACGTCACTGTGTCCGAGCACCGCGTCTTCAGTGTCGACTCAGCCACCGGCAAGACGCTGTGGACCGTGCCCTTCCAGGACCAGTGGAATGAGAACATCATCACGCCCGTAATCTCTGGTGATACCGTGATTGTGTCTGGAGTCCGCAAGCCTACCACCGCGTATGTCATCGCCAGATCGGCCAGTGGCTGGTCTGCTCGCGAGAAGTGGGCTCAAGCCGAGCTCCCCATGTATCTATCGAACCCGGTCCTGGACGGCACAATTCTCTATGGCCTCACGAGCCGCGGCAAAGGCCGCCTCTTCGCCCTCGACATCACGACCGGCAAGCCCCTCTGGACGTCCGAGGGCCGTTACGCCAACAACGTTCAACTCCGCCTCCACGGCCGTACGCTTGTCGCCGTGACAGACACCGGCGAACTCATCGTCAACGACATCTCCTCCGGGCGTCCGATTGAGAAGCAGCGCTACGAGGTCGCCAAAACCGCCGTCTGGGCCGCGCCTGTCCTCTCCGGCCGCCAACTCTTCATCCGGGACCAGACCACAGTTCGCGCCTTCGCGCTACCCTAGGCAAGAGACCCGTGCTGGAAGTCATCGACCTCAACAAGAGCTACGATTCCCCCGCAGGAGTGCTCCCGGTTCTGCGGGGCGTGGCGTTTTCCATGCAGCCCGGCGAGGGCCTTGCGGTGATGGGCCCGAGCGGCTGCGGCAAGTCCACGCTCCTCCAGATCCTCGGCGCGCTCGATCCGCCTAGCGGTGGAACCGTCCGCCTCGACGGCGTGGATCCCTACACGCTTGCGGAGCCCGAACAGGCCCGGTATCGAAACAAATCCGTCGGTTTTGTTTTTCAGGATCATTGCCTGCTGCCGCAGTTGACCGTACTCGAGAACGTCCTTGTCCCGCTCATGGTTGGTGTCGAGGACACCATGGCGCCGCAGCGCGCGCGGAAGCTCCTCGACGAGGTCGGCCTCTCCGCGCGCCTCGACCATCGCCCGGATCAGCTCTCGGGCGGCGAGAAGCAACGGGTGGCCATCGCCCGCGCCCTGGTCCGCCAACCGCGCCTGCTGCTTTGTGACGAGCCCACGGGTAACCTGGACCGCACCAATGCCGGGGCTGTGGCCGAGTTGCTGGAGCGAGTCCGTACTACGCACGGGACCATCCTGATCCTGGCCACGCACAGCCACGAGATTGCCCAGCGATTCCCGCGGCAGGCCCAACTCAATGACGGTGTGCTTGTCCAGAGTCTACCGGTCGCGCTCAGCCACCAGGTCAGTAGCCGCAAACAGCGCAACGCGCGCCGGGCTTTCGGCGAACTTGCCGAGTAACTCACGGGACTTGGCTGTGAACTCGTGCGCCCGCGCCCGCGCGCGCTCAACTCCATGGTGGCGGTCCACCAGCGCGCGGATCTCATCGAATGGCACACGGCTGTAATCGGAATCGTCCAGCACCGTCTGCACCATTTCTCGCTCGGCCTGGGTCGCGCGCTCCAGCGCGTAGATCAACGGCAGAGTCACCTTGCCTTCCCGCAGATCGTTGCCCACGGGTTTGCCCAGCACGCTTTCCTGGGAGGTGAAGTCCAGGATATCGTCCACCAATTGGAACGCCATCCCCAAATTCCAGCCAAATTCGCCGAGCAGGGCTTGCTGCTCCTCGCTGGCCGAGGCGGCGATGGCGCCCAGCCGCGTGCAAGTTGAAAACAGGCTCGCTGTCTTTCTGTCCACCAACTCCATCGAGTCCGCTTCGGTGATGCCGATCTGACCGATCCGCTCCAGTTGCAGCAGTTCGCCATCCACCATCTGCTGCGTGAGTACAATCAGCAGATCGATGATTTCAAAGCTGCGCTGCCGCAAAGCGATCTGGAAGGCCTGCATGTACAGCCAATCGCCGGCCAGTACGGACGTCTGATTGCCCCAGAGGATGTTGGCCGAGGCTTTGCCGCGCCGCGTCTGGGCATCGTCGATTACGTCGTCGTGCACCAGAGTGGCAGTGTGAATCAGCTCCACGACGGCGGCCAGCCGGATGGCCTCCGGTGACGGCTCCTGAAACAGGCGGCACGTTACCAGTAGGAGGATCGGGCGCAGGCGTTTGCCGCCATTGGCTTGCAGGTATTGGGCGATCTGGCTGACGGCTTCCACCGAGCCAACGGACTCCAGACGGAACTCATGCTCCACGCGCTCGAGGTCTTTCGAGACGAGGCTCATGATTTCGCGTGTAGTGAGGGCCAAGCCCAGCTTGCCGATTGGCATTGACTGGAACAAGTTTATCCTTTGACTCCCGTCCCCCGCAAACAAAGCCGTCTCCAATTGGCTGTCGTCAGAGCCGCGATCTCGTCCACGGGCACTCCCCGCAGCTGGGAAATGCGCGCGGCTGTGTACTGGAGATGTGCAGGTTCGTTGCGCTTTCCCCGGAACGGAACCGGTGCCAGGTAGGGCGCATCGGTCTCGATCAGCAGGCGGTCGTCTGGAACCATCTTTGCCGCCTCGTGGATCTCAGTCGCCCGGGGAAATGTCACGATGCCCGAAAAGCTGACATGGAACCCCAGGTCCAGCACCAACTCCGCCTCGCCCGGAGCGCCCGAAAAACAATGGAAGATGCCGCCCAACGCCGGGTTCCAATGCGCGCGGATCAACTCAATGGTGTCGTCCCATGCCTCGCGGGTGTGGATCACGATTGGCTGGCCTGTTGCCCGTGCGATCTCCATCTGCCGAACGAACACAGCCCTCTGGGTCTCGCGTGGCGAGAAGTCGTAGTGGTAGTCGAGGCCAATCTCGCCGACGGCCACGCACTTGGGGTGCGCCGCCAGCGCCGCCAACTCAGTCCAGGTCTGGTCCGTCGCTTTGACGGCTTCATGCGGATGGACGCCCACCGTCGCATAGATGAACGGATAGGTGTCCGCCAGGCGGAGACCCGCCTCCAGATCCGGCGGTCCGTCGCCCGTCCCTATGGCCACCATCGACTCTACGCCTGCCGCGCGGGCCCGTGCAATGACGGCCTCCCGATCAGCGTCGAAAGCCTTGCCATCGAGATGGCAGTGCGTGTCGACCAACCGCATCACTTCAGCCGCGCGCCCACTGGCACGTCTTCCAGGAACGCGGCCAACACCGGCGGCGTGTCCTCGAGCGAGGCCGCCACGATCATCCCGCGGGACTCCAGCCCGCGGAGCTTGCGCGGCGCCAGGTTCGCCACGATGACCACTTTGCGGCCCACCAGCTGTTCCGGCGAGTAAGCCTTGGCGATGCCGGCGACAATCGTGCGCGGCTGGGCTTCGGCCAGATCCACCGTCAGATGGAGCAGCTTGTCTGCGCCCTTCACCGGCTCGGCCGTCAGCACGCGGCCGACGCGCAGATCCACCTTCATGAAGTCGTCGATGGTGATTTCCGGCGCCAGCGGCGCTACGCCCGGAGGCGGTGCCCACGCCGGCGCCGCTGGCTCGGTTTTGCCGAGCAGTTCGTTGATCCGGTCGGCCTCCTGGTCGTCGATCACCTGAATCTGATCGATGGTCTTCGCCGCGTCCAGCCGCGGAAACACGGGCGCCACCTCGCCAATCGCCTGGCCCGCGCTGAGCTGGCCCCACGCGAGCGAGTCGATCCGCAGTGTCTCCAGATCCGAAGGCATACCCAGTTGCGACCACAACTGGGCGCAGGCCTCCGGCATCACCGGCGCCAGGAGTGCCGTGGCAATCCGCAGGACTTCGGCGGCGGAGTACAGGATCTCATCGAGCTGCGCCTGCGGCTCGGCGTGTTCCTTCTTCGCCAGCGTCCAGGGCTGATATTGCACAATCGCCTTATCCACGACCGTGATCAGCGCCATCAGCTGTTCCAGGGCGCGATGGAACTCGAAGTTCTCGAAGCTCTCACGGTATCCGGCAATGGTAGCGCGCGCCGCCTCGGCGATTTCCGCCGAGCCGCTCGACGCCGGAACGAGCCCTTTGCGGTACTGCCGGATCATCGTCAGCGTGCGGCTGGCCAGGTTGCCCAGCCCGTTGGCCAAATCGGCGTTGATCCGCGTGATCAGTGCGTCATAGCTGAAATTGCCGTCCTGGCCGAAGGGGATCTCCCGAAGCAGGAAATACCGCAACGCGTCGGCGCCAACCACCTGCCGCAGCGGCTCCGGCCGCACCACGTTGCCACGCGACTTCGACATCTTGACGCTGTCTTTGAGGATCCACCCGTGCGCGAAGATCTTCTTCGGCAATGGCAGATCGGCAGCCATCAGGAACGCCGGCCAGTAGATCGCATGGAACCGCAGGATGTCCTTGCCGATCAGGTGTAGATCCGCAGGCCACAGCTTCTCTTCCCGTACGGCGGTCAGGTAACTGATCAGCGCGTCAAACCACACGTAGAACACATGGTTGCCTTCCACTGGCACCGGTATGCCCCACTCCAGGTTGTTGCGCGAAATCGAGAGATCCCGCAGGCCCCCTTTCACAAACGAAACGATCTCGTTCC